>JAZNBA010000081.1:0-4760 GCA_045586785.1 Eubacteriales bacterium
AAAAAAAGATATTTTATCCGCTATCTTTTTCTGCGCTCTTTTTGATTTTTAGAGTGCAGATTTTTTATTAATCTTTTTTTGCAAAACCTATTGACTTTATTTAGCAGGTTTTTATTTTAAAGGAGATAATGTTATGTTAAAACGCTGTTCGGAATGCGGAAAGAAAGTATCGACCAATGCCGTCGCCTGCCCCCATTGCGGCAATCTGCCTCACGGAGAATGCATCAGGTGTATGGAATATCAATTCAAAGACGAGCAAGAGAATCCCATCTGCGGCTCGGATAACCACTGCTGCCCCGCTTACATTTTCGATGATCCCTCAAACATTCCTCTCATGCGCAAATTACACAGAAAAACTCCTTACGACCAAGATCCCCGATACAAAAAATACAGACCGAGAACATAAATTCTCGGTCTTTTTATTTTATAATGTTACGCTCGCTCAAACTCCGCGAACTGGCTTTCGTATATAGACGCGTAAAAGCCCTTTTGGGCGAGCAGCTGCTCATGTGTTCCGCTCTCGACTATGCAGCCGTCCCGCATAACAAGAATGAGGTCGGCTTGTTTTATGGTTGAAAGTCGGTGAGCCACCACAAAGCTTGTCCGTCCGTGAAGCAACTCGGACACCGCCTTTTGTATTTTGCGCTCAGTGCGCAGGTCTATGGAGGATGTCGCCTCGTCAAGCAGCAGAATGGGGGAGGGAGCCAGCATCAATCTCGCCAGACACAAAAGCTGCTGCTGACCGTGGGACAGCGTGTCGCCGTCCTCGCTGATAACCGTGTTATAGCGCCCGGGCAGCTTGCGTATAAACGAGTGGGCGTGTGCCGCTTTTGCGGCGGCGATGACCTGCTCCTGCGTTGCCTCGGGGTTGCCGTAAGCGATATTTTCGCGTATCGTGCCCGAATGTAACCAGGTATCCTGCAGTACCATACCCATGTTTTTGCGCAGCTCGACGCGGTCAAGAGCGCGTATATCCACGCCGTCAAGCAGAATTTGTCCGCTGTCGGGATCGTAAAAGCGCATAAGAAGATTTATAAGTGTGGTCTTGCCGCATCCCGTGGGGCCGACTATGGCAACGCACTGTCCGGGCTTTACAGAAATATCGATATTTTTGAGCACCGACTTGTCGGGTGTGTAGCCGAAGCAGACATCTCTCAGCTCCACCGCGCCTTGCGCGTCAAACTTTTTGCCCTTTTCGCCTTCATTTGCCTCGTCGGGCATATCAAGCAGGCCGAAAATGCGCTCCACGCAGGTAAAGGCGTTCTGAAGCTCGGTAATGACGCCGCTTATTTCGTTAAACGGATGTGCGAAGTGCGCCGCGTGAGTGATAAACACGCCGAACTGACCTATGGTAATGCCGTTGTTTACAACGATGACCAGCGCGCCCGCGCCGCAAACGCAGGCGTATATTATGCCGTTTACCATACGCGTGCAGGGGTTGGCAAGACTTGAGAAAAAGGTTGCCTTGAGTGAAGACTTGCCCAGCCGCTCGTTTATTTCGTCAAACTCGGCAAGCGTGCGCTTTTCGTGGCTGTAGGCATGTATTATCTGCTGACCGTCCATCAGCTCGCTGATGAGGGCGGTCTCCTCGCCGCGGATTGCCGCCTGCTCAACAAAGTGGCGGTGTGTTTTTTTGGCTACAAAGGCGGTGACTATCATGGAAAGGGGAGTGAGTATTACTACCACCAGCGTGACTATAGGGTTGTAGTGCCACAGAATGAGCAGTGTGCCGATTATCATCAGAACGCCCTCGAACATATGGCAAAGTCCGGCTAAAAGTCCCTCGGCGAACACGTCAACGTCGTTTATGATACGGCTGACCACGTCTCCCGTGGACTGTGTGTCAAGATACGACAGCGGCAGGCGGTGGGTCTTTGCGGTGGCTTGATCGCGCAGATCCCGCGCCACAAGGCAGATGACCTCGTGGTTGAGTATTTCCATAAATATATGGCTCAGTGCCATAATAACGGTAGCCGCCATGATATATATGATATAGTGCAGAACTCCGTCGAAAAGCACCTTGCCCTGACCTATCATCTGGTCGATGGCGTCGCCGCAAAAGACGGGAATTATCAGCTCGCCCGCAACGCACAGGATGGTGCACAGCATGCCAAGAAAGACCTTGAACCAATAGGGGCGAATGTATGTCAGTACACGGCGCAGTGTGCTTATTCTTTTTTTGACCTTAGTCTTCATAGCACACCTCCTCCGCCACGTCGCTGTAGTGGTGTATCTCGCGGTAGACAGCGCAGCTTTGTATGAGGGCGTCGTGGGTTCCCTCACCTACAAGATGACCGTCATCAAGCACTAAAATGTTATCGGCATGGCGCATGATAGCCGTGCGCTCACCCACGATAATGACTGTCATGTGCTTGTCCAGCGCGCTCAGGTCGTGACGAAGCGCCGCTTCGGTGGAGTAGTCCAGCGAGGAGAGGCAGTCGTCAAGCACTAAAATGTCGGGCTCGGTTGCCAGCGCACGTGCGATTACAAGACGCTGACGCTGCCCGGGCGACAGATTTTGTCCGCCTTGCTCGATCTCAAAATCAAGCATACCGGGTTTTTCGCGAACAAATTCACTTGCTTGGGCTATGTTCAGTGCGCGCCACAACTGCTCGTCGGTGGCGTCGGGCTTGCCGAAGGTAAGATTTGAGCGAATTGAGCCGCGGAACAGCCAAGGTTCCTGCAAAACCACGGCAACTCTGCCGTGAAGCGCCGCCTTTTCCCAGTCGGCAATGGGCGCGCCGAGAATGTGGACGCTGCCGCTTTTTGCGTCGTAAAAACGTGCCATAAGCGAAACAATGGACGATTTTCCGCTGCCTGTGGAGCCGATAATGCCCACCGTCTGACCGCGCTTTATGTCAAAGCTGACGCAGGATATGGCGTCGTCGGTGTCGTCTGCGTAGCGCATTAAAACGTCACTAAAGCGCACGGCAATGTCGCCTTCACGCGGCTCGGTGATGTTTCCGTATGTCATGGAGCTGTCGGTGTTCAGCACATTATTGATGCGGCGGACGCTGGCGATAGTCTTGCCCATAAGCACTGTCAGCTGCGCGAGCTTTACAAGCTCCTCCAGTATATGTGTCATGTAATCCACCAGCGCGATTATGGAGCCGGACAGGAGAAGTCCGCTGTTGACGTTTTTCGCGCCCACCCACAGCACCAGCACAACGCCGATGTTTATGGCGACGTGAGTCAGCGGATGCAGTATGGCGCCTACGTGACCGACGTGAAGCTGGGCGTGCGTCAGCTCGTGGTTGGCGTGATCAAAGCTTTGCTTTTCGCTTGCCTCGCGGCCGAATGCGCGTACAACACGCACTCCGCGCAGAGCTTCGCGGGTGGACAGAGTTACGTTGTCAAGCTTTTGCTGTGCGTGCTCGTACATGGGTGTGGTGATCTTCATTACACCGAAAACGATAAAGAAAAGCACTACGATAAGTCCTGCGAAAATAAGACCTATCACGCCTTTTATTACGAAAGCCATAACAGCGGCACCGAAAACGATAATCGGACTGCGTAAAAACAGCCGCAGAAACATATTTATACCGTTTTGTACCTGACTTACGTCGGATGACACGCGGGTTATCAGCGTTGAGCGCCCGAATTTATCTATCTCGGCGGAGCTCAGCTGCTCGATATGACTCATAAGGTCATGCCGCAGACCCGTAGCCGTAGCCACGGCTGCCCTCGCGGCAAAATACTGAGCAACTACGCTGCAGGCAAGTCCTGCCAGCGCAATGATTATAAGCAAAACAAAGCGGGCAGTGATAAAGCTTTGGTCGCCCTCGGCAATGCCGATATCAATTATGTCCGCAACGATAAGCGGCACGGCAAGATCCAGCAGTGCCTCTATCATTTTGAACAGCGGGGCTAAAATGCCCTGCGTTTTGTATTTTTTAAGGTATGGGAACAGATATCTCAAAAAATCCACCTCACAAAACAGACACGGCGCAACATAAAAATGTTACGCCATAGTCTTTATGATTTATAAATTGTCAGTTCTGTTCGTCTTCGTCCTCGAAAGCGTCAAGAACAGCCAGCTTTTCGCCGCAAGCGGGGCAAGCAAGATCCTCGGGATCGGACTCGCAGTCGAAGCAGATGGTTCTGCCGCAAGCGGGGCATTCGATCTCGAAGCAGTTTTCGTCGCAGCAGCAGTCGCAATCGTCGCAATCACAATCGCAGTCATCGCAATCGCAATCGTCGTCGCAGCAGTCGCATTCGCCGTAGATCTCTTGCTCAACAGCGCCGAGATCCTCGTCGATCTCTTCGATGTAGTCGTTCAGATATTCGATATCCTCGTCAACCTCATCAAGCTTCTTTGCCATATCAGCGCAAAGGTCGATAAGAGCAGCGATAAGCTTGCCCTCAGCGGTCTCCTTGTCGAAGTTCAGACCGTCAGCAAGACCCTTGAGATAAATTGCCTTTTCGTTAATGGTCATGTTAAAATCCTCTTTTCAGAATATTAAATTATGCACGAGACAGATACTCGCCTGTACGGGTATCGATCTTGATCACGTCACCGGTGTTGATGAACAGCGGAACCTTGATCTGCGCGCCGGTCTCAAGGGTAGCGGGCTTGAGGGAAGTCGGATCGTAGCCATGTCGTTCTGTGAGCCAAGGAGTTGTCCTAATATGTTGTCTTCCTAAGACCGCTTGGCCTCCGACTTCGCCTGTACGGGTATCGATCTTGATCACGTCACCGGTGTTGATGAACAGCGGAACCTTGATCTGCGCGCCGGTCTCAAGGGTAGCGGGCTTGAGGG
>JAZNBA010000082.1:0-7564 GCA_045586785.1 Eubacteriales bacterium
AGAGCCGCCGCTGCCCGCAATGGTGCCAGATACCGAAAGATCGGTTGCGTCGGCTCCCTCGGGAGCTACGTAGTCCCCCCAGCTCGAGGGAGGATCGGTCTCGGCGTCGCCACCCTGGGTGGGGGTATCACCGGGGGGAGTGGACGGGTCGGTATCGGCGGGGTCGCCGTTACCGCGGCAGGCCGCCAAGCAACCCGCGAGGGTGGAGATCATCAGCAAAAGAGCAATGACTCGGAGAAATAGATTTTTTTTCATGCTTTTACTCCTTTCAGGGAACCTCGAAAAACGGGTTTCCCATGTTGAAATGTACGATTCGACGGCTGATTATCAGCCGCTTTTATGCAAACGGATTGCACAAAAATACAACCGAAATAATACCGAAGGCCACACCAATCCATTGCTTTACGGAAAGCCGTTCCTTGAACAGCAGTACGGCCGCCAAGGTGGTAAGCACAAGACCTCCGCCATTGACAATCGGGAAAAAGATGGCGCTATCCATGACCCCCGAAAGATAGAGATTAAATTTGTTGTTTACAGCTACGCAAGCACCGTTTGTTACCATAATTCCAATCAAAAGCCAAATCAGCATTCTGCTCTTGTTTCGCTTTTCTTTCTCGTTTGTAGATAGACCTTCGCGCCGTTTCAGCAACAGAGCGAAAATTGCGCAAAAGACCGCCGATGAGACAAAAGCGATGATCAAAAATGCGTTTAGCTCATTGCGGTATACAGAGCGTTGGTGCACCTTCTGCATAACGCCGATACCGCCCGTTGCGACAAAGGCTATAAGACACAGAAACAGCCATTTTACATTTGCCTTTTTTTCACCGCTGTCACTTTTGGCGGCAAGAATAAAGCTCACCAGCATCAGTACAATTCCCACGATCTGCGCCCACCCTAAGCTCTCGTCAAAAAACAATACGCCTGACAGAGCGGATATCAGTGTGGAAAAAGAGATGATAACCGAGGTGTAGGACATCGGTCCGACTTGCAAAGCGGCAATATTCATGATTCCTTGAAGAGCTGTAATGGCACCAAACACAACGCCGAGTAGGACTGTAAATGCAGATGCAGAACCAAAACCTCCCCAACACAGCAGAACTACGGCGGCGGTCAAACAACTGACAGCGTTGAACCAAAAACCTCCCGAAAGCTTCGTGGTTTCTTGATCGGTGTAGTACTTTTTCGTAATACCTCCGCCGAGAGCCGCAGCCAGAGATAAGATCAGTTTCGTCGGTATGCTCATATCTTCTTCACCCATAAAAGCTTGGCAGTGCGAGGTGCTTCAAATCGAAGCGTTACGACTCTGTCGGTTACGCTTTCCTCACGGCTGTCCTCGTCGGTAACGGTATATCTGTCGGCTCCACTTGCAAACGGCAGGGATACTTCAAGCAGATCCCCTGCGCAATTTTCCTGACGGAACGCCAATATGACACCGTCTTCTCGGTCGGGATCATAGTAGCAGAAGGCGGTGAAATCGGCGGTATCCTGTTCCCCGTGCCATGGCGTCAGGGTATAAAACTCTTTGAGCAGATACGGGGCTACCCGTTTCCATTCCCGGAGTCCGAATCGGAGCATATCGAAATTTTGCTCTGCGTCATATACGAACTGCGAATCCACGTTCAACGCAGGAAGATAGGACGCGCGCCAAACGTAAGGATCGCTGATGCCCGTGGGCGCAAGCTGTGACAGCTTTTCTTTGGTGTTCGCTCCGCAGAACGGGATCCATTTGTTAAAAGAGGTGGTCATGGAAAGCCGAAGTGCGGTGCTCGTCCTGTCACTGTCGCTCCGAAGGAGCGGAACACCTCGGCGCATGGATTCGAGATCGTTTCTTCCGCCGCCTCCTGCACAGGAATCAACGAATCCGCAACCGCCATAAGAAAGCGTACAAGCGATAATGTCATCCCACATTTGATAATGACCGATGATAAACTTGGATTCTGTGATACCGTATCGGTTCTCACCCTCCAGACCGTCAAGATGCTGCCACAGCGTTGATGCGTTACAGTTGTTATCCTCTCGATACATCTCTACCTTGTTTTGGCGAAGCATCTTACATATACGCTCCGTCGTCCACTTACGGCACGCGGGATCTCCGATATTGTTGGAGATGGTTGCTTCTCCATCTACACGAATTGCCCAGTCTATGTTGTAGCCGTAGTTTTTGGCAAGACTTTCGGGATCGGTAACGCGCTCAGGTTCAAACCAGACCAGCGTTTTCATGCCGTGCTCCCGCGCAAAATCCGTAGACTCGAGAAAGGTTTGATCGGGCCATTTGCGGGGATCCAGCTCCCAGGTTCCGACCGTATCCCACCAATCGTGTCCCGGCACGTAAGATTCGGCACTTGTACCGTCCGGGCAGACATACCATCCCGCGTCAAACCATCTGAAATCTACCTTTGCGTCTTCGGCAATCATTTTTTCCAAAGAAGGACGCCACGTGGTATGGCACTCGGATATACTTCCGTCCGAATTTGGCAGTCC
The DNA here is from genome assembly GCA_045586785.1 of Eubacteriales bacterium. GTDB lineage: Bacteria > Bacillota > Clostridia > Oscillospirales > CAG-272 > UMGS1002. The sequence continues at coordinate 2,482 of JAZNBA010000082.1, forward strand.
CGTATCATTGGAAAGACAGCAGGTGGAGAAAGGCTCAAGATAACGGCCGCTCGCATCCGCCTTCGGCATATTATATCGGATAAACCAATCACGCCAGAAATTTGTGGCAAAATGCTCATCTCGCACCATATACGGAGCGAGTACAAAAAGCGCGGTCCGTATTTTTTCACCGGGCTTCAAATATGTTTTCAACCCGTTGACTGAGGATGCGGTATAGGTCGTCATGTCACCAATCGATGAAAAGGAGGCCTTCCACGTTCCCGCCCAACCAATGGCGAGCATCGCGCCTTTGTCACCGTATTCCAAATTGAAGTAAGGAAAATTGACGTGCGTCGCCCGTCCCGAGTCCGACGAAAACTCTGCCGGATCCTTACGCAGATCGATGCTATACGGGCGATATTGGTTGATGTGATCTCCCAAAATACCCTTCAAAACAGGATTTTTGCCTTCAAAAGATAACTCCGCTTTCAACTCTTGGATCACGCCGCTGCTCTTGTCCGAAGTGTTTTCAAGCCATACCGTCCACTCGGTGATGCCATGGGAGAAATAGTGCGTAAGGATCAACGTGACCTCAAGGGTATGTAAAAACAAAAACCTAAAAGTTTGCGTTTCTTTCTCATCCGATCGTATGGTATCCTTGCTTATAAGCGTAAAATGCTCGGGCGAAAAGCCTTGATATTTTCTACCATCGTAAACAAATGAAAACGGCATATTCGACAGATCGGCAGACAGCGTGCGATACTGCTCGGTTGCTTGAAAATTTTCATAATTATTTTTCATGTTTTTCTCCTTCGCATATAATTTGGACTTGACAAAAGACTCATCATGTGTTATTATAACATTTGAATTATTATATTTATATGATTTTTCATTCGTTTTATATAAAATTTCGCTCATCGGGAGGAAACATGTACGAGCCAAGAAATTTGCCGCAGCTGAATGAAGCAATCAGTACATTATCCAGTATGCGTTTTTCTATCGTTTATAATAATAAATACAGCAAGGCTGACGATCCCGACGCCGACCCTTTGCACATTCATAACTTTCTTGAAATTTTTCTGAATGTTTCAAGCGATATATCCTTTCTTGTCAATAACAACCTATATCCCGTTCCCGAGGGAGACGCGGTGATCTCACGCCCGGGTGATATCCATATGGGAGTTTTTCACAAGGCTGCCGTGCAGGAGCATATATGCATCTGGATCGATGCGGACTTTACCTCCCCCATATTCTCTTTTTTGCGCAAAGAGGACTTTTGTCCTTTGTTCTCCTTTGACGAGAAAACAAAAAAGGAATTGCTGTCTCTTACCTTCTCGTTGTTGGATATATGCGAAAATGAAGGCTCTGAGCTGAAAAAAGCGTCTTATTTGCTCCGAATTTTAACGTTGTTCGAAAAGGAGTCGTCACCTGATGCCGCCGCGCAGTCTGATATTCCTAAACCGCTTCAAAAAATATTGGATGACATTCACGGGAATTTTGCCGAGATCCGCAGCGTGAGCGACATTCTGACGTCCCACTTTGTAAGCTCCGCTACCCTGACACGTTGGTTTCGAAAGCACCTTCATACGTCTCCGCGAGAATATCTCGAATCAGTCAGACTGTCCAACGCGGCTGTTTTGCTTTCAAACGGACATTCGGTAACGGACGCGTGTATGCGCTCCGGATTTTCGGACTGCTCCCATTTCATCGTCCTTTTCAAAAAGAAATTCGGAGAAACGCCGTTGAAATATAAGAAAAATGTAAATACTGGCTCGTCTTTTCCAGCGTAAATAATTAGTAGATTGATGTTGGTATTTTTTAGACCGATTTCCGCTACACTCAAAAAATTTTTGATGGAAAACGCTACAATGGAAGAAGTGCTGTTGGAATACAGCATGATGATAACGGAGGAAAAACCATGAAAAACACAGTGCTACGCGCCCTGATCTGTACCCTTGCCGTCCTGCTGGCTATGAGCCCGGCTGTCTTAGCTATCCTGCCCGCATCTGCCGCAGAGGATACCGTCTACCTGGGCGACCGACAGGATCTGTTCATTGCCCGCGACAGCCTGGACGATTTCGGGTGGAACACCGCCCATTCGGGAGAACCCATCACCATTGGTACCCAAAAATACGACAAGGGCATTGGCTTCCATTGTCAGCCCGACCGCGATGCCTACGTGGAGTTCGACATCTCCTCTTTGGGGATGAAATACTTTTCCGCCTTTGTTGGCGTTCTTCAGGAAGCAAACTATTTCATAGAATGGGGAAGCATCTCCTTCCACGTCTACGGCGACGGAAAACTGCTGGCTTCTTCCCCTATGGTGGAGTGGAACAACGAGCCCTACTTCCTATCCTGTGCGGTAGAGGGCGTGAGTACCCTCAAACTGGTGCAGAAGAACGAGAACGGCCATGCCTGTGACGCGGGTGTATGGGGCAATGCATGTCTGACCATTGAACAACCCAAGGCCCCTGACGCAGGGGAGGAAGGAGAGCCCACTATGAATCCCGATAAGACAACTCTTACCCAGCCTGAGGAGCTGGTCAGCGGCGACTACGCTTATGTCAGTGACCTGTACTGGATGGACAACAATACCTACCCCGGCAATGTGGTAGGCCGTGACTGCAATACCGCCAACGAGATCATCTTTTCCAACGACGGCAAGTTCTTTGAGAAAGGTGTGGGTTTCCATGCCAGCTCGGGTGACTATACTTCATTTGTAGACGTTAATATTGAAGGCCTGGGCTTTACCAAGTTCGCCGCCTATTACGGCGTTTGCGAGACCCTGACTGCCCACGACATCACCATGGCTTCGGTCAAGTTCGCAGTCTTCGGTGACGGCGTAAAGCTCTGGGAAAGCGATGCTATGAAGTTTGGGCAAGATATGGCATCCATGGACTGCGATATCAGCGGCGTTTCCGTCCTTCGCTTGGCCGTTGCGGGTGCGCCCGGTATCGGTGGCGCGTGGGGCACCTGGGGCGGCGCCGTGATCTCCAAGAGCGGCAACATCACCGACGATATGATCTACGTCGATCCTGCCGACGTGACCGAGCCTCCCATGGAGACCGATGCCTCCACTGAGTCCGAGACGGATTCTGTAACCGAGCCCCCAACAATCCCTGAAACCGAGGCAAAGACCACCGAGCCCGAGGCGACCGTCCCCGTGACCGACACCGAGTCCGAGACCCAATCCCCAAAGAAGGGCTGCGGAGCTGCTATTGGCACAGCTTCGGTGGGTATTGCTCTGACCGCCTGCGCCGCCGTGCTGAAGAAGAAAAAGGAGGACTGAATCATGCGTAATCGTCTGCTTTTGAGTCTGACCGCGGGGCTTCTGCTCCTGTGTCTGACAGTCAGTTTGGCTTCCTGTACCAAAACCCAAGAACCTACCCCGGAGGATACCACCGTGACCGATGAAACCATCACCTCTGCTGAGACAGAACCCGAAATCGAGCTTTTCCGACCCGATCCCGAACGCGCTGTCCCCAGGTACGACACTTTGATGAGCAACCTGGATACCTTCCCCCTATGCTTCAAGTACGGTAAGACCGAGTACAACGGTTTTGCGGGCTTTGCCCTGGAATCCGAGAATTATGAGAACGTGGATCGCGGTGTGAAGTCCACCCTGGTGCTGCGCCATCCCGAGATCCCTGCCGCCTTTAAGCTGGTGGCTACGGTCTACCCACAGGAGTCTGCCTACGAGTACGTGGTCTATATCACCAATGACGGACAGGCAAATACCGAGATCATCTCCGACCTTTGCTTTTCCATTCAGTTTGAAGGCGAGAATCCCGTGATCAGCGGCATCAAGGGAGATGCGGGCGGTGTCAATTATACCCCCTACGAGCATGATCTGTCCTCCCGCTCCCGCTATAACGATCGTTCCACCTCGGGACGCCCCTCCCACGGTGTGTTCCCCTACTACAACCTTTCCTATGGCAACGGCGGCACCTTCATCGCAATCGGCTGGCCGGGTACCTGGTACGCGAATTACAGCTACAAGAAATCCGCCAAGGTGACCACCCTGGAGGCAGGCCAAGGTGACGTCGCTACCTACATTGCCCCCGGTGAGACCCTCCGCACCCCTCTCATGGGCTTTGTGGAGTATGAGGGTGTGGATTCCGACGAGCAGGCTAATATGTGGCGCCGCTACTACATCAACGATGTCATGCGCAAGATCGACGGCGAGTTGACCCCTACCTATGTAGGCGTAGCCAATATGTCTCAGGGTATGACCACCAAAAAGGAGCTGCTCATGCTGAACGCCTACAAGGCTCACGGCATTGTTCCGGATGTCATTTGGATGGATGCCGGCTGGTATACGGGTGCTGATGGGGAGTCGGTCTCCTGGCCCCAAACCGGCTCCATGGACATCGACTATACACGATTCCCCGACGGCATGGCCTCCATCGGTGAATTCGCCCGGAAGAACGACGCCATGTTCTTACTCTGGTTTGAGCCCGAGAATATGAGACTGGACACCGAGGCATTCCTTGCCGGCCAGGAGGGCTTTAAGGAGGAGTGGCTGCTGTCCACCGTAGCCGAAGGAAGCTGGCTCGAGAGCCGCATTATCAACCTCGGCGATCCCGAGTGCCGTGAGTGGGTCTTTGCCAAGATCAGCAAAGTCATCGATACCTCGGGCGCCACAGGCTACCGCCAGGACTTCAACAACGATCCCGCCCCCGCCTGGGCCGCCGCCGACGGCACCGACCGCAAGGGTATGACCGAAAACCTGTACGTCCAGGGCTATCTGGCTCTGTGGGACGCCATCATTGAGAAGTACGGCATCTTTATTGATTCCTGCGCCTCGGGCGGTGGCCGCAACGATCTGGAATCCATGAAGCGTGGCGTTCCCCTCCACTACACCGACTGGTTCGACGGCAACCACGAGGACTACGACATGAAGGGCAAAAACACCCAAGTCCTCTTTAAATGGTTCCCCTATTTCAAGAACGAGGTCTATCAAAACAGCCTCTATAAGCTCCGCATGAACTATGCTCCCTTCTGCTTGCTCAAGGTGGAGTCCGCGCTGGATAAGGATACCGATTGGGTGCTTCTCAAGCAGGCATACGACGAGTACGACCTCATCCGCAAGTACTTCTATGGC
>JAZNBA010000083.1:0-4887 GCA_045586785.1 Eubacteriales bacterium
TAACAAAAACGATGGCGACTACACCCTCGACTCTATAAAATCAGGAAATACCGTACTTAACAAAGATACACAGTATACAATAAACGGTGACACGGTAACATTGACAAAAGAACTGCTTGACAAGCTTCAGCTCGGTCAGAACGATATCACACTGGATTACGGCGATACTACTGCCGACCCCAAGATCACGATCACCGTTATCGACTCCTCCCTGCCCCCCGTAATAGGAACGCTTGTCACTCCGAGTGCCATAGACCGCGGTCAGAAGCTTGACATCAAAGCGCCCTCTGTAACAACATACGGCACCCCTATTACAGCACAAGGCTGGAAAGTCAAGCTCTCCGGCGCAACTTCATTTACAGATTTCAGCATCATTTCTCCTCTTGAATGTAACTACAACAAAGCAACCGTATACTATTACGCTACAAACACCGCAGGAACCACGAATTCAAACGAGGTAGTAATAACAGTAAATCATACGCCCTCCAAGGATTGGAGCAGAAATAAGACCGAGCACTGGCATGTATGCGAATGCGGCCAAAAATTCGATCTTGGTCCTCACACCTGTAACGCTGCAGGCGACTGCACAGTTTGCGGATATCACTGCACTCACAAATATGGAGCATACAAATCCGACAACAACGCAACTTGCACAACAGACAGCACAAGCTCTCGCACCTGCACATTGTGCGGGTACGTCGATACCGTCGTAAACACCGGCACAAAGCTCGGTCATGCTTGGAGCATCTGGCAGCTCAGTCCTACCGAGCACTGGAAGGTCTGCACCCGTTGCTCGATCAAGAGCAACCAAGGCGCTCATGTTCCCGGTCCTCCTGCCACGACCACTTCACCTCAAACCTGCACGGTCTGCGGAATGATGCTTGAAGATAAACTTAGCGGCAGTGATACTACAGTCCCAGGTGGAAACACCCCCGGCACTACAGTTCCCGGTGGTGACACTCCCGGTACTACAGTTCCCGGCGGCGACACTCCCGGTACTACAGTTCCCGGTGGCGACACTCCCGGCACTACAGTCCCCGGCGGCGACACTCCCGGCACTGCAGTTCCCGGCGGCGATACTCCCGGCACTACAGTCCCCGGCGGCAACACTCCCGGCACCACAGTTCCCGGCGGCGATACACCCGGCACTACAGTTCCCGGCGGCAACACTTCCGACACAACGGTTCCCGGCGGCAACACTCCCGATTCTACAACTCCCGGCATAAACATTCCCGATGTTCCGCTTGATCCCAACGACACCTCATCATCTCAGGACACTACAGGCCCCGACGGTGATGTAACGACCGGTCCGTCTGACACATCAAAACCCAATATAGACATTGACCGTAAACCCGGCGATACTAACGACGATGCTCCCACATTCGTCACCGACAGCGACCTTTCCTCTATAATCATAATCACAATTGACAAGCGTCCGCTTACAAAAGATGAATACACTGTCACAGTCAAGCCCGACGGCAGTGAGATCGTGATCCATCCTATTACACCTATCGGCCCCGGAGATCACACACTGTCTATCGAAACCGAAACAGGAAAGGGCGAGGTCGACTTTGAGATCGGCGATCAAAGCGGCATAGTAAAGGTAGCTTTCCCCTTCTGGCTGCTGTGGGTAGTACCTCACGTATTGGCTGATATATTTGGTATTGTCCTTATCATAATCCTTGTAACCAAGAAAAAAGAGGACGAGGATGCAGAAGCCGAACCTACCAACGAAACCAACAACTGATCAAGTAATATTAAAAGAGCGGTTGCCCCGTTTTGAGGCAACCGCTCTGTGTTTATCTGTATGAATTATTTAGCAGCTTTGCTGTCCAGTAAATGCTGACGACGGTCGATCTTGTTTTCGTGAATATCTCCTGCTTTGGTAAGCGAGATCTTGGTCAGCATAGGACCGACTATTTCATAAACCAGAACACTGAACAAAATTATATTTCGAACAAGTGCACCGTCCGGCAACGTAGCAGCTGCAATCGTGCACATTCCAAGCGCAACGCCCGCCTGTGGGAACAAGGTAATACCGAGATACTTTTTAACATTAACATCCGTTTTGGCAAGCGCGCAGGAACCGTATGCGCCGAAATATTTACCAAGGCATCTTGTAAGTATGTATGCAACACCGATACCGATAACCGCTATGTCGGTAAATACGTTGAGCTCAAGCTCTGCGCCGCTGAGCACAAAGAACAAAGCAAGCAACGGAGCTGTCCATTTATCCGAGCGCTCCATAAGGTCCTCGGAAAGCGGACACATATTGCAGAATACCGAACCGAGCATCATACACACAAGCAAGGACGAGAATCCTACGTGTATTCCCGCAACCTCAAACTTGATCATGGAAAGTCCAACGGTTACCAGCACGAATCCGATAATAAGTGACGTACGGTTGCGGTTGGAGTGGAACAGCTTTTCAAGCTGAGTCAGCAATACGCCCATCACAGCACCCATAATAAGCGATCCGACAATTTCAATGATAGGCTCAAGAACAATAGAAAGAACATTTACGTTTCCGCCTGCGACGGCACTCGCAACACCAAAGGAAACTGCAAAGATCGCAAGACCGACAGCGTCATCAAGAGCAACTACGGGAAGCAGCATATCCGTAAGCTTTCCTTTTGCCTTGTACTGACGGACGACCATCAGAGTCGCCGCGGGAGCAGTGGCGGAAGCAATAGCACCAAGCACGATAGCAACGTGAAGCGGCAGCTTGTCACCAAGAACGAAATGCAAACCAATAAGCGCGGCGTCAACCACAAGAGTGGTAACAACAGCCTGCAGAATACCTACGATAGTAGCCTGCTTACCTGTTTGCTTCAGATGCGAAAGACGGAACTCGTTTCCGATAGCAAACGCAATAAATCCAAGCGCTGTGTCGGAAATAAATTTTATCTTTTCAATGGATGCCATAGTTGTAAAGCCAAGTCCTTCGATGCCGATAGCACCCAGGCAGTAAGGACCGACCAGTACACCGGCAATGAGGTATGCGGTTACGTCGGGAAGCTTGAGCAAGCTTGTAATACGCGTAAACAGCAGACCAAAGATAAGAGCAAGAGCAATAGCTAAAAAGTCTGTCATGATTTATTCCTCTTTTGATTATTTGATAACCAATAGTATACACCCTTATACAATTATTGTCAAGACATAAAAATACATTATTTATATGCCAATAAATAATGTATTTTGTGTGATTATTACATCCAAAACCAATATATGCATTGACAAAAATCAATTTTGGTGTTAAAATGTATAATTGTTGCAAAATGAATTTTCACGTGAGGGGTAGCGTCATGAACCATTCTCCCGCGGCGCATCACAGAGTGCCGCACCATCATCACATATATGATCTTATACACGATATAACTGCTTTTATACGAAAGAACACAGTGCTTGTCATAGCAATATTGCTCGCGGCAGTCACATCTGTCATAGTACCGCCAGACTCGCAGTACATATCTTATTTCGATTTCAAAACGCTATCTTGCCTGTTCTGCACACTTGCCGTTATCTGTGCGCTGAAAAACATACGTTTTTTTACTTTTATCGCTCGCAAAATAGTAGCGCTCACGGGAAATATACGCTCGGCAATACTTGCGCTTGTGTACATAACCTTTATCGGCTCCATGCTCATAGCAAACGATATGGCACTGCTGACTTTCTTGCCGCTGGGATATATACTGCTGTCCTCCACAGGAAACGAGCGCTACATGGCATTTACGTTTATAATGCAAAATATCGCGGCAAACCTTGGCGGTATGCTTACTCCCTTCGGCAACCCCCAGAACCTGTATCTGTACTCCAAATTCAACATTCCCACAGGTCGCTTTATGGCGATCATGCTGATCCCCTTCTGCGTTTCTGTATTTCTTATAACGGTGTGCTGTTGCTTCATCAAGAAAGCACCCATCGCCCTCAAGGATGACGAGCAAATAAAGCTCCCCCTCAAGCGTACAGTTCTGTATCTTACGCTTTTCGCATATTCCATCGCGATAGTTTTTCGCACAGTTCCCTATTGGACGGGACTTATCATAATACCCGCAGTCCTGCTTTTTGCCGATCGCGACGCGCTCAAAAAGGTGGATTACGGCCTGCTGGGTACCTTCCTCTGCTTCTTTATTTTTGCCGGCAATATGTCCCGCATGGAGCCGGTCCGCGCTCTCTTTTCAACCCTTTTGGAAAAAAATACCCTGCTGGTCAGCGCCTTGTCCTGCCAGTTTATCAGCAATGTGCCCTCGGCGATCCTGCTCTCGCAGTTTACCGAGAATTACCGTGAGCTGTTGTGGGGTGTCAATATCGGCGGTGCGGGCACCATCATTGCCTCCCTCGCCAGCCTGATCACCTTCCGTGAATATACCTCCCACAATCCCGGAAAGACGGGATCTTATATGAAGATCTTTTCCGCGCTGAATTTCGGCTTTTTGGGGATCCTGGCGGCTGTTTGCCTGTTTTTAAGATAATATTGAATAGAAAGGAGTGCTGCCAATGAGTGATAAATCATATCCGAGTCATACGCGGCGCTCCTTTGCTTTGCGCTTTATCGTCCTTGGAGCTGTGTTTGCCGTCATTTGTCTGGTATATGTCGCGCGGCTGATCAAGCTGCAGCTGGGGGATACGGAGACCTTTTTTGAGTACAGAGATGATAATCTGACCTCCTATACCGTGACCGTCAAGGCCAATCGCGGCGCTCTGTGCGACCGCAACGGTACCGTTCTTGTCTGTGACAGCAATTCCTATAATCTCAATATCAATTATGACACCATGGCCTCCGATAATGACGGCATCAACGATATGATCCTCAAGGCCCTGCTTGCCATGCAGGAGACGGGAAATGCCGATAAGCTCTGTGCCGATTCCTTCCCCTATGACGGTACC
>JAZNBA010000084.1:0-21607 GCA_045586785.1 Eubacteriales bacterium
AAATTGAGCGCCCAACAGTCGACCCTTTGCCATCAGCGCCCCGCGCTTTTTCATGCGATTCATAAAATGGCTGGGCGCATTTTGGTGGGTAAACACCACCGCTTCGCCGCACAAAGCCCCCGCCTTGGTGCCACCGATGTAAAATACATCGCACAGCCTGGCGATATCCCCCAAGGTAACATCTGTATGGCGGCTCATGAGACCATAGGCAAGCCGCGCGCCGTCCATAAACAAGGACATATTGTATTCCTTGCACACCGCGCTCAGCGCTTCCAGCTCCTTTTGGGAGTAAAGCGCGCCGTATTCCGTTGGATGGGAGATATACACCATGCCCGGATAAACCAAATGCTCAATGGCTTCATCCGCATAAAAGTTTTTCATGTATGCGCGCACATCTGCCGCATTCAGCTTTCCCTGCTCCTGAGGCATGGGGATAATCTTATGTCCGCCGTATTCCACAGCCCCCGCTTCATGGACATGGATATGACCGGTGCTTGGGGAAATAACCCCCTCAAATTCTTGGAGCATGGAATTAATCACCAGCGCATTGGTTTGGGTGCCGCCTCCTAAGAAATACACCTGCGCTTCCGGACACTGACAGGTATCCTTGATTTTCTGCGCCGCAGAAAGGCAATATTCATCCAAGCCATAGCCGGTTTGCACCGCGTTGTTGGTATCAATCAGCCGTTGCAGCACCTTGGGGTGCGCGCCGGTAATATAATCGCTTTCAAATGAGAGCATGGCGGTCTTCCTCGTTTCGTTTGGTTTTCTACATTATAACACACATTTGATTGCTTTTCAATAGGATATGAAGAATGACGAATAAAAAGGATAAATTTTTGCAACCTTTTTTGCAAAAACACTTGCTTTTTGCAAAGTTTTATGCTATAATAGTTGCGTTCGCAAGATTGCGAACACATGAATATGGAAGCGTATCGAAGTGGTCATAACGGGACTGACTCGAAATCAGTTGTACCTCACGGTACCGTGGGTTCGAATCCCACCGCTTCCGCCAGAAAAGGACAGATTCCGAGAGGAATCTGACGTTTTCAGTTATATTCGCCTTACGGCGAGTTATATGCACCTTCGGTGCGTGATATTTGCTTCGCAAGTTATATGCCTGCGGGCGTTAGGGGCGAATATAATATCACTGAAACCGTAGGTTTCAATATCACATTTTGCGTAGCAAAATATATCACTCCGTCGAAGACGGAATATCACTCAAAACGAACGGTTATGTAAGAGTTCGAATTCATATGCAAAAACAGCAAAAATATCTTTTTCGTAGCCCATAGACAAAAAATAAACGATGCCAAAGGCATCGTTTATTTTTTGTTGATAATATTTTCATCGAAATACTGCTTTGCTTGCTCTATGTTGTGCATGACCACCTGTGTGAGCTGCTCGGGAGAGTCAAATTTGCGCTCCGGGCGCAAAAACTTATACAGACGGGTTTTTATGTTCTTGCCGTAAAGGTCGCCCGAGAAGCCGATTATATGGGTCTCACACACAACGTCGGCGCCGTCACCGAAGGTTGGGTGCGTTCCGATGTTTGAAACGGCAGGAAACAGAACACCGTCGATATCACAGCTGCTGGCGTAAACACCGCGAGCTGGAATGAGGTGACCTGCCTTGAAATTTTGATTGAGCGTTGCAAATCCCAGCTTATTGCCGACGCCGCGGCCGTGATTGACTGTGCCTTCAATGCTGAAGTGACGACCTAACATTTTGTTTGCGCTTTCAATATTTCCCGATTCAACAGCCGAGCGAATTGCGGTGGAGCTTACGGTTATACCGTCCAGCGTGACCGGGGACACGGTTACGGAATTTCCGTTCATAAGCTGTGACAGCGTGTCGTGATCTCCCGCACCGCCTGCACCGAAGCGGAAATTAAAGCCGCAAACTGTCATAACACAGCCGCACTGCTCCTTGAGTATGTCCGACACAAATTCGGAAGGTGTCATATTGCGCACATCCTCAAAGTCCAAAGTTATGGAAACATCAAGTCCCATTCCGAAAAAAAGATTGTTTTTCTCGTCGGTGTCGGTTATGCGCGGTGTAGGTGTGCGCGAGAGCGAACGGTGGGTAAGCTCGCGGAAGGTAACTGCACCGCAAATTATGTCAGGATGCGTCTGCTTTAACAGTTGCTTTTGTGCCAGCGCTTGGGTAAGCAGTGCCCGGTGTCCTATATGCACACCGTCGAAGTTGCCCAGACACAGCACGCATGGCGTTCCGTTTTTCCACTCAATACCGCTGCGAGCCGCTACTTCAAGAGTCTTTTTGTTCATCGATGCCAAGATAGCTGCGAACAAGCTCGCTGAGCAGGGTATCGCGGTCTACTCTGCGGATAAGACCGCGAGCGTTATTATAATTGGTGATATACGTGGGGTCCTCGGAAAGAATATAACCCACGATCTGATTTATCGGATTGTATCCCTTTTCCTCAAGTGCCTCGTAGACCTGCTGTATGATCTCGCGAGTGGGGATATTTTGTTCCTCATTTGAGGATGAGGGCTTGAAAATGTTTCTTTTGTCATCTATAACCATGTACTACCTCTTGTTTTGTTGAGAACATTCACAATTATTATATACTATATTGACGAGAAATGCAAGGGGAAAAGCGCATTTTAATAGCAGCAATGCCATTTCTACGGTATACGGAATTATTTTTTGACAACGGTTATGACGCTTTGTGGGATATTTTTATCAATTTTGATCGAACCCGAGGGAATGTATCGCACTACCTTCAGGGCTTGCACTGCCTCGGAGCCATTGATGGTGATCGCGGAACGAGTGGAGAAGGGCAGTATCAAGTTCAGACTGCCGCCGTTGACTCCGGCGAATGCCAGCGCATCCGCAGTATTGTCAGCGTGAGACAGCATTGCGTTGATCTCACCCGTGCCGTTGAGATTGAATACGTAATTATACTTGCCCCAATGCGCGCAGTTGAACAGGCTGACTTTACCCGTGAAATCCTGCGCGGTATAAACGGAAGACTTATGTACTGATTTGGAGTTTGAGGAGCGTGCGGAAACAAATTGTCCGTTTACCACTGTTGCGGTTACATTGCCTTCAACGTATACGTTCACGTCTGAATAGTCGATCGCCGTTCCTACGGACATAGCATTTTGCGCGCCGTCAAGCAAAGAAATACCGCGCACCTGGTTGATGGCAAAGTTGTTGTAGAGAACTTGATTTTCAGATCGTCCGATCACATAGGTGAAGCCCGTGCTATTTGCAACTCGCTCAACGTTGTCCCAATAGTTGCCGTCGCGGTATCGGCCTATCTGCCAGCAGTTGACGGTGTAATGGCAGTCGCGTATGATGCCGTTTCGGCTGCCGGCACCCACCTGAATGCCGACGTTGAGACCTACGCTCCAGAGGAATTCCACGTAATGTGAATCACAGCGGTTAGTTGCAAAGTCGATGCCGTTGTAGGAGGAGGACATACCCACGTCAATGACATAGATATCCTTGTCGTAGCCGCGGATGGTGAACGAATATGGGAGAATAGAGCGGCTGTCCTGCTCGTGATATTCGATGGATAGACCTACTATGCCCGAGCCCTCGTGCATTGCGATAAATTCCTTGCCGTCGGGATCGTTTTTGCCGAAGTTGGTGTAGATCACCGTTCCTACCTCGCGGTATGGATTGGTGCCATTTTCCCGCCAGGCTTCACCTGCGGGGACAGTATCGAGAAACATATCCACGTGTGCCGTGACAGTGCAGCCGCGTAGTTCTACGCCTGCCCACAGATCGATGTGATTGTTGACGTAATAAACACCTGCGGGGAGATAGACCATACCGCCGCTTTGTTTGAGATCGTCTATGGCGCGCTGAAGTATGGCGCTGATTTCCTGACCGGAACGTGCGTTATACGGTGCATCGGTTAGATTAATAAATTTGTCGGAGGCAGGTTTTGTTGTCTTGGCATATTTTGACGTGTCGATTTCCGCCAAGTGCTCCATAGTGTCATCGGTATAAACGTTATACGTGCGACCGTTTCCGCTTTTGATCTCGGTATTGACGAAATCGTATGTGGAGGAAGAGTTTGCCGCTATGGCAGATCCTGTAGCGGACGTGATGGTGCAACCGTAGAACAGAGCTTTTGGATTGAGTGCGTTGTTAATGACGGCACTGCACCCCGCCGAGCTGAGTTTTACGTTTGTGAAATAAAGGTGAGAGCCTTGGTTTGAGTTGGATTCTGAGGATGCACCTGATTCGTAGTAAACCGCGGCGGCACCGTCGTTACCTGCAGCGCGCAGCTCACCACCGGTTACTTTGAACCATGACATCTTGCCGATGTACATGGGGTAATAGCAATCAAGCAGCACGGGATTGAGTATCTGGCCGTTGGCGACGAGATTGCCTGATGTATTTGTTTGAGAAGACGTGAAATAAAAGCCCTTATAATATCCTTGTATGTGAATATCGGAGAAATAGAAAAAGTCTGCCTGGCCCATGTGTATACCCACAGAGTTGCGAAGCATATATGTGCGCAGCTGTTGCTCATCGGGGGTGCCGGGCAGACCGCTCTCCAGCCAATAATCGGGCGAGAGATGAAAGTTTTCCAGCTTGCCGATGTCCAGATTGAAGTCGTTGCAATATCCTACTTCAAGGCAGGTCCCGTAAATATCGCGAAGATATTCAAGTGCCAGCACCGCGCCGCTCTGTATGGCGTCAATTCCTCGGTAGGCGTTGACGAAGGTTACGTTGCGCACGGTCAGGCCGTTGATATGATTTTGGTTGATAGCAGCAGGATAGGGAATTACCTTGCCGTCTTCAAGTGTTTGCTCGGGATACCAGAATGCAATGTTTTGAACAGAGCTGTGAGGACCGCAAATAATCGCCGCTTTGGCGCGGTCTACCTCACCCTTGCCGCCGTAGATGCAAAGCACCGTGCCCTGAGCCGTGCCCGGCTTCAGCTCGCCTGCCAGTGTGACAAGTGCGGGCAGGTTGAGTGAACCGTTCAGACGATAGTAACCCTCGGGCGCAAATACAGTACCGCCGCCCATGGCTTCGACCGCCGCGATAGCCGCCTGGAACGCGGCGGTATCGTCGTGCTTACCGTCACCTACTGCGCCGTATGCAAGCACGTTGACGTCGGCAACGATATCGTAAAGTGTGTCGTATTTGCTTATTATTCGTCCTGTCCGTGTGTCGGTAGGGACGGTAAACGAGGGCTTTGCCACCTGCAGTTCGCCGTCAGGCATTACGGGTACGGCATTATCAACCGTTCCATCGGGGATATAGTCGATAGGTATGTTTTCGCCGGTATATTCAAGCAAAAATTCGTTGACCGCTTGTGCCAGATATTTGTCACTTAAAGCGACAATGACTATACGTTTGTTTACTTGCTTTATCATATAGGGGTTATCCTGAGAAAGCTGCTTTACTACGGAGGCCGTCTCATCGCGGTTGGTGTTGCCGATGAGTATTTCATAGCGGTCCGGAATACCTTGATTTGTGATCAGGTCGGTACCGGTAAAAAATGTTTTGCCTGATACGTCGCGGAGCGTTTCAGCGACGGCGATCATAGCTGAATTTTCAGTCATTCCGCTCTCGTCGGGCTTTATGATATAGTACAGCGGCTTGTTGTCTTTGATAAGCTCAGGCCAACGCGGCTCGGTATTGACGTTCGATGGTAGCGTAGTGTCAGGGGCGAGCGTTGTTTCCGATTCTGTATTTTGAGTGGTATCTCCGGTGCTGCCGTTATTGCATGCAAACAGCAGAGGCAACACAAATATCAGTATAAATATTAATATCAAATATCGTTTTTTCATGGCAGGTCCTTCTTTGTTTTTTACTTATTATGTTAATATTTATTATACTAATATTTTTGAGAAATTTCAAGGAATTGTTTAAAAACAGTCACTAAATAATAAAGAGGTGAGCTAACGGCTCACCTCAACAAAAATTATGATACTTTACTGACGGGACTGTACAGCTTTGACAGTACACTTGCGTCAATGCTGTAAGACAGCACCGAGTCGGGCAAGCAGGCATACAGATCGTTTTGTTCCTCATCCATATAGCCCAACAACAAGCAAACGCTTTTATCAACGGTGACTGTGGCAGATATTCCTGTCGCGGAATCTGTTATGGTTTTGGGCTCTGAATAATATATGGTCATAGCGGTGGCTTCCTTGAGTCCGAAGCTTTGTCGGTCTTCAATCGTATAGCCTACCGGCGTTGAAAACTCGATGGTGTCATATACACTTTCTATTATTCCGCATATTGACGTGTCAAGCAACGCCTCGTCCTCGGAGTTGACGGTTACGTACCAATAATCATCTGTGTCATCGGACTCATCCTTGCCGCCGTCATAATAAGTATATATGATAACCTCATTGGACGAGCTGAATTCGATGCGCTTTATACGGCTGGCCTGGATAGTGGGCAGAGTATCGTTCTTGACCATTTGATACGGTGTCATATTGAACGGAGACGCCGTGGAGGTATCTACGGTATACACATATCCGCTGTTTGATGACGATGAAAAGTAATATTTTTCGCCATTTGCGGTAGACGAGCCAAAGCTGAAGGTCTGTACACCGTGGGTGTTGTCCGAGACCGTTACGCTCAGCCACGGTTCGCTGAGACCGTAATTTGCGAGTTCTGTTTCTATCACCTTGAATTTTGTTTCTGTGGTTACTTTTTCAAGTGCGGATGCCATGCTTGCGAAATATACGTTGTCCAACGGAATGGCTGTGTCAGCAGTCCATACCCAGGCATCTCCCGCGTTGTTGAGTTCAAAGCAATACTCATCCGTTACGGTTGTGTAGCTTAGCGCGGACATTGTTTTTATATCTATTTGCGCGGCGGTGTAAGTGGTTATGATAGGAGGTACGGCATTGCCTTGATCGTCATGATCATCTTCGTTTGAGGACCGTATAAGTATAAATATTAAATAGGCAATTACCAAAAGCATGAGAACGCCGAGGAGTACAAATAATTTTATCAACCTTTTCATTATTAATGTTCCTGTTTATGTTTTATTTTGACAGGTCTTCAGCGTCGCTTGCGTTTTATCCATGTAACAAGGCCGATGATGATAGTTGCGGTGGGAATCAGAATGACAAATATTGCCGCCCAGATCAGAGCGTGTGTGAGAGTCATGTGAGGCAAGAGCGGTTCGGAAAGTGAGGGCTCTTCCACCATAGCTCGACTTGATGTGAAATCTTCGGGAATGTTTTCCATTGTCATATATTCAATCGCTTTTGTCAGAACATTTTCGGCATAGAAGTAATACCGGCTGGCTGTTCCTGCGGTTTCGGCATAAGTGAATATCTGATAATACTGTTCATTTGAAAGCACGTAGGTGTAGGGAAGTGCGCCAAGTCCGTAGTATTGGTCGATCAGCTCGTTCTGAATGAAGTACAGGTCGGTCAATAGCAGAAGTTGATGCCTATATGCACTTTCTACTATCAAGAAGCAGGTGTCTTCCGTCAATTCTGTGTCCAGACCTTCTATATACGGCTTTAGCTTTGCTGAATCGTCCACGGGATCAAGTCTTTTCAGCGATATTTTGGGACTCAGCGCGGCGTATTCTTGCAGAAAATATGTAATTGTGGGGTCGTCCATTGATTCGGAGCATACCCATATAATTGTGACATCTTGGTCAAGGTTTGAAAGATATTGCTTGGTTTCGGGGTCTGCTGTGTAGTATTTTTGAGTCGTTGTGTCAAAGGCGGTAATGTGTGACGGTATAAGTCCAACCAGCAGATTAACGACTATTATTACAGCCAACACTACAGCGCTTACTGCGAATATGTACAGACCGTTTTTGGTTGTTTTGGCTCTGCGGCGGCGCAGTGCTTCGCGGGATTCTACAGATACATTTTGGTTATCCATAACTTGCACCTCCTCAGTTCAAACGGCGTTTTTCCAGGGACTGTACGCAAAGGAACAAGAAGAATACAGTCACAGAAAGCAAATAAATGATGTCTTTAATGTCAAAATATCCCGAATTGAGGTTGCTGAAACGGGAATACAGGGATAACTTTTCAAGAATAGTGGGGAACAGATTCTTGAACCATACGGACTTGAAGAAATAAATCGCGCAGGTTGGAATCACCAGTATGCAGGCTGCTATCATGGCTACATTGGGATTTTTGGTGAGCAGCCAAATAAGAAGCGAGATAAGTCCTTCGCATACAATAATGCAGATAAACGATACCAGCGCGGAGTCGGGCAGTATAGCGATAAGGAAAGGGAGCACCCAAAGAAATACCATAAATCCGAGGCTGACAACTGCGGATATTACCTGACTTTCAGTGAAGGAAGAAATGAACATACAAATTGCTATGAGAGCAAGCCCCAGCAGATACAGAGCAAACATTGCGCTGTAACCTGCGCCGTAATACATGTGTCCGTACGCACTGAGCACGAAGGGGTAAAACAGCATTACGATCATGGGGATTGAGAACACGGCAACGATGGCAAAAAATTTGCCGAGTACGATGGAGGATGTTTTTATAGGCAACGAAAACAGCAGATAGTCTGTTTTGTTGGTCTTATCCTCCGAGAGGGAACGCATTGTGATGATGGGGATGATTATCAGGAATGCGATGCTTGTGTATTCTATGGTATAGCTGAACGAAGAATACTGCAACAAAAGATTGAAGATGGTTGCGCATACGCCGGTGAATAACAGTAAAAACAAAATGAATATGGGTCCGGTCATGTTGCGCATATATGATTTGAATTCACGCTTGAATATAGCTAACATTATTCATCTGCCTCCTCTTGATCTTCTTCGCTGTCTTGTTCATTCTCTGAAGCCTCATCCTCAGTGCCCTCCTCGACATCTTCATCGGACAACAGCGCTTCCGCCGCGGGATCGTCACCCGTAAGCGAGAGGAATATGCTCTCAAGCGAGGATTCCTTGCGTTCCATAGCAATAACTGCGCAATGCTTTTCTGCCATGGCGAAGAATATCGTGTCGCGCAGGTCGGTGGCTTTTTCCACTTCAAGGTCGAATCTGTATACGCCGTCCTCACCCGAGGTGAATTCCTCGCGGGAAATGATGCCGTCTATGCTGTCGATGACCGAAATAACGGTATCACGGTCTCCGCGCACCGATATTTGAAGCGTATCGGTGGGATTTACATAGCTGTTGAGGTTCTGCAGCGAGTCATCGGCAACTATCTTACCGTGGCTGATTATTATGACGTGATCGCATACTGCGGATATTTCGGCAAGAATGTGACTGCTCAGAATTACCGTTCTTGTTTCGCCCAGCATACGTATCAGCTCACGTATTTCTATTATCTGTTTGGGGTCCAGACCTACGGTGGGCTCGTCCAGGATTATTATTTGGGGATTTCCCAGCATTGCCTGTGCTATTCCGACTCTCTGGCGATAACCCTTGGAAAGATTGCGTATCAAACGGTCCTTGACATCCTCAAGCTCGGTGAGCTCCATTACCTCGCGAACCTGTCTGAATATAGCGTCATACTCAACACCCTTGGCTTCGGCAACGAACACGAGGTATTCATGCGGTGTCATCTCGGTATACAGCGGCGGTATTTCGGGAAGATATCCTATGCAGCGCTTTGCTTCCAGCGGTTGCTCGAAAATATCATAGCCGCATATTTTTACATTGCCTTCGGTTGCGGCAAGACATCCTGTGATCATATTCATGGTCGTGGATTTACCTGCACCGTTAGGACCAAGCAAGCCGTATATCTTGCCCGGTTGAATATCAAAGCTTATATTGTCCACGGCGGTATTCGGACCATACTTTTTGGTTAAATTTCTGACCTCTATCAAAATATGTCCTCCATATCTTAATTTATTTCACTATAAATTATACTATAAAATTACGTTGTGTCAAGTGTATGATGTAAAAATGATAATTTTGTGATTTTAATTATTTTATATACAAAATTCGATTGACAATCATTGGTATTAATGATAAAATTAGAATAGGGTAAGTATATTGTGCGTTTTGATGTATTGAATTCGTATCATTCGGATAAAATTTAGATTGATACACATTAAAGGAAAGGCGGTAATTTGTTATGGCAGATAAATATGCGGCATATCTTTTCCACCAGGGAACAAATTACAAGGCATATGAATTTCTCGGTGTTCACCGAGTTGATAAAAATAAATTCGCATTTCGCGTCTGGGCGCCCAACGCGGACGCGGTATACGTTATAGCAAGCTTTAATAATTGGGACATGTCTTGTCCTATGCACAGAATAAATGAAGGCGGCATTTGGGAGACCGAGCTTGAGGCGCGAGAGGGCGATCTTTACAAATTTCGCATTATAAATGGTGGCAAAACGGTGGATAAAGCAGACCCGTATGCTTTTTATTGTGAGGCACCGCCTGCTACCGCATCTGTCATATATGAGGTGGACGGATATAAATGGCGCGATGCAGGATGGCTGCGCCGCCGTGCCAAGAATATGGCGCGTGAGTGCTATTTCGGTCAACCGCTGAATATATATGAGCTACACGTGGGATCGTGGCGCTTACACGATGACGGTACGCCGTATAATTACCGCGAGCTTGCAGAGGAGCTTGCTCCGTACGTTAAGCAGATGGGATATACGCATATCGAGCTGATGCCGGTCATGGAGCATCCCTTTGCTCCGTCCTGGGGCTATCAGGTGTGTGGATACTATGCGCCCAGCGCGCGTTTTGGAACGCCTCACGATTTTATGGCATTTGTTGATAAGATGCACGAGGCGGGTATAGGAGTTATTCTTGACTGGGTGCCCGCGCATTTTCCCAAGGATGCGCACGGACTTTATGAATTTGACGGTCAGCCGCTTTACGAATATCAGGGAAACGACAGAATAGAACACGCAGGTTGGGGGACACGTCGATTTGACGTGGGAAGAGAGGAGGTCGAAAGCTTTCTTGTTTCCAACGCCGCGTTCTGGGCAGATAAATACCATGCCGACGGATTGAGAGTGGATGCGGTGGCATCTATGCTGTACCTCGATTATGACAGAATGCCGGGCGAGTGGGTTCCCAATGTTTACGGCGACAATCGTTGCCTTGAGGCGATTGCGTTTTTTCAAAAATTAAACGCTCATATGGCGGGAATGTTCCCGGATGTGATCACGATTGCAGAGGAATCCAGCGCGTGGTCCAACATTACCGGCTTTGATAATGATGGGCTTGGCTTCAGCTACAAGTGGAATATGGGCTGGATGCACGACATACTTGATTATGTTGAAATAGATCCTATATATCGCAAATACGATCATAATAAACTGACATTCTCGCTGACTTACGCATTTAACGAAAATTATGTTTTGCCCATATCGCATGACGAGGTGGTTCACGGCAAAAAATCCCTGCTCGACAAAATGCACGGAGATTACTGGCAAAAGTTTGCCACGGCGCGTGCATTCGGCGTTTATATGATGACGCATCCCGGCAAGAAGCTGAATTTTATGGGAAATGAGATAGGTCAGTTCCGCGAATGGGATGACGCGGGGCAGATAGAATGGTTTTTGCTTGACTATGAAATGCACTCGCGTTATCAGCTTTTCTGGGCAGAGCTCAATCATTTGTATCTTGAAAATTCCGAGCTGTGGTCGGATGACGGTGGCTGGGACGGATTCCGCTGGATCAATGCGGACGATGCGGATAGAAGTATTTATTCGTACAGACGCATAGGTGTGGATGGCTCGGAGCTTATTGTCGCGGTCAACTTTACTCCTGTTGTGCGAAATGATTTTGTGCTCGGCGTTGCTCAAAAGGCAACGTATCGTGAACTTATCAACAGTGATGACACAAGGTTCGGAGGAAGCGGAGTGGTCAACAGTGATAAGCTTGAGGCTACAGAGGGCGAGGCGGACGGACTTCCGTATCGGTTGCAATTTACATTGCCGCCGCTTGGCGCTGTCATATTGAAGCCCGAAAAGGCTAAAGCTCCCACATCGAAAAAGACTAAGTAAAAAATATTATAAAACATCATCAGGAGGGCACCATGTTCAAGAAAAAAGAATGCGTTGCGATGCTTCTCGCCGGCGGGCAGGGAAGCAGACTTTACGCGCTTACCCAGAAAACAGCAAAGCCTGCCGTTCAGTTTGGCGGAAAGTACAGGATTATTGACTTCCCGCTCTCTAACTGTGTAAACTCCGGAATAGACACCGTCGGCGTACTGACACAGTATCAGCCTCTTGTGCTGAACGATTATATCGGCAACGGTCTTCCGTGGGATCTTGACCGCACTTTTGGCGGCTTGAAAATACTTCCTCCTTATCAGGGGCAGAAGGGTGCCGACTGGTACCGCGGCACTGCCAATGCCATTTATCAGAACCTTGAATTTATCAACCGTTACGACCCGGACTATGTTTTGGTTTTGTCCGGTGACCATATTTACAAAATGGATTACGGCAAAATGCTTGCGTTCCACAAGCAAAAGGGCGCGGACTGCACAATTGCCGTGCTTGACGTTCCGCTTTCCGAGGCAAGCCGCTTCGGTATCATGAGCGTTGACGATGAGGATCGCATTTTCAAATTCACCGAAAAACCCAAAAATCCCGACAGCACTAAAGCCTCTATGGGTATATACATTTTCAACAAAGATAAGTTGCAGAGCTATCTTGAGGCAGATGAGGCAGATCCGCTGTCCGCAAATGACTTCGGCAAAAAC
Organism: Eubacteriales bacterium; assembly: GCA_045586785.1. Classification (GTDB taxonomy): domain Bacteria; phylum Bacillota; class Clostridia; order Oscillospirales; family CAG-272; genus UMGS1002. The sequence continues at coordinate 12,626 of JAZNBA010000084.1, forward strand.
GTTATTCCCGCAATGCTCGGTGCGGGCGAGAAAATGTACGCATATGCTTTTGATGGCTATTGGAAGGACGTGGGCACCATATCTAGTCTTTGGGAAGCAAATATGGATATGCTGGGCAATGATCCGCAGCTTTGTCTTAACGACGAGAGCTGGAGAATATTCTCACGCCATTACAGCCAGCCGCCTCAGTACGTGGGCAAGCATGCCATAGTATCCAATTCCGTTATTACAGAGGGCTGTGAGATATACGGAACTGTCAAGAACTGCGTGCTTGGCGCGGGTGTTAAAATTATGCACGGCGCGTACATTAAAGATTCAGTCATAATGGACAACGTTGTGATCGGAGAGGGAGCTACCGTCAATTACTCAATTATTGATACCGATGCTCACATAGGCGCGGGAGCGCGTGTCGGTTCTGCCAAAGCCGAAGGTGTTGAGATAGCCGTTATCGGCACGGGTGTACACATTCCGTCGGGTGCGGAAGTATTTCCCGGCGAGATGATTTCTTAAGGAGGTAACAAGATATGACTGCAGCAGGATTGATTTTTTCCAATATACATGATTCCAGTATTCCCGAGTTGACAAGACGACGCACGATGGCAAGCGTTCCGTTCGGATGCCGTTACCGCCTTATAGATTTCGCGCTTTCCAATATGGTAAACTCCGATATTACCAAAATAGGTATTATCACTCACTATAATTATCAGTCGCTTCTTGATCACATCGGCACGGGAAAGGACTGGGACCTTGCCCGCCGTTCCGGTGGCATCAAGATACTGCCTCCGTTCATTACCGCATATGAAAACGCGGCATCGAGCAGAGTTTATTCGTCACGGCTTGAGGCACTTATGGGAGTTATGAATTTTATCTCCCGTTGCAACGAAGACTATATAGTGCTTTCCGACTGCGACGTTGTTTGCAACATTGACCTGAAGGACGTTATTTATTTCCACGAAAAGAACGGTGCCGATATTACCGTTGTCACCAAAAAGCTTGATGCCACGGCACATGAATTAAATGCTCACGTTATGGTCGTTGACACCGATGCTGACGGCAGAATTCAGGACTTCGTAGAGTATACGGGCAGTGAAAACGAGCAGGGCGAGATAGACGTAAGCACCAATATTATGGTCATGAGGCGCACCTATCTTCAGGATGAAGTGCTCAATTCCATGGCTCACGGTTATACAAGCTTTTACCGTGATATTATTGGTAAAAATAAAAGAAAATCAAAATTTATGGCATATCGTTACGATGGCTTCTATGAGCTTATCAGCTCTATGGAGAGTTATTTCAAGTGCTCTATGCAGATGCTGGAACCCGAGGTACGCGAGAAGCTGTTCTGCGAGCGTAACCGTCCCGTTCTGACAAAGGTACGCAACTCCGCACCTACTAAATATACCTCGGATGCCAAGGTTACAAATTCACTTGTAGCCGACGGTTGTGTTATTGAGGGCGAGGTGGAGAACTCCATTATTTTCAGAGGAGTTCACATAGGCCGCGGCACTGTTGTTAAAAACTGTGTACTGCTCCAGGACACCTATGTTGGCGAAAAAGCAGAGCTTAATTGTGTAGTAACGGATAAAAACGTGCTTATTAAGGACGAAAGACATCTGTCCGGGCACGAGAGTATGCCTTTCTTTATTGGTAAGGGGATAAGTGTATGAGAAAAATACTTTTTGTCGGCGCGGAGGTAATGCCTTTCGCCGCGACCGGAGGACTGGGGGATGTGCTTGGATCACTCCCCACAGCCCTCGCGGCTGACGAAAACAATGATGTAAGAGTCGTAATGCCGCTTTACAGCGCTGTCGGAGAAAAATGGCGCGAGCAAATGAAGGATGAGGCAGAATTTGACGTTCAGCTGTCTTGGCGTAAGCAATACTGCGGAGTAAAATCGCTTGTCAAGGGCGGAGTGACGTATTATTTTATCGACAACGAATACTATTTCAAACGTGGCTCACTTTACGGCAGCTTTGATGACGGTGAACGCTATGCGTATTTTTGTATGGCGGCTTTGGAGCTTATTTCAAAGCTGGATTTTTATCCCGACATTCTTCACGCCCATGACTGGCAGGCGGCGCTTAGTGTTGTATATTTGAATACTAATTACCGTTCTGTTCCGGGATATGAAAATATCAAGACCGTGTATACCATACACAATATTGAGTATCAGGGTCAGTTTGATTTTTATATTCTCGGTGACGTGTTCGGTTTGGGTGACGAGCATCACGGTCTAATGGACTGGGGCGGCCGCATCAATCTTATGAAAGCCGCCATCGTTTGCGCGGACAAGGTAAGTACGGTAAGCTCCAAATACGCGCAGGAGATACGCACGTCCGAGTACGGTCACGGTCTTGAAGCAATACTCAACGAAAATGCGTATAAGCTGTGCGGAATACTCAATGGTATCGACTATGAGTATTATGATCCCCACACCGATCCCGCTCTTGCAAAAAATTACAGTGCACGCGGTATAAAGGGTAAGATCAAAAACAAATTGGCACTTCAGAAAAAGTATTCGCTTCCCGAGAGGGAAGACGCCCCTATGCTGGCTGTAATTTCCAGACTTGCCTCACATAAAGGACTTGACCTTTTGTGTGAAATAGCGTATAATTTAGTTTCCGAGCATGATGTTCAGCTTGTTATACTTGGTAAGGGAGAATCTCGATATGAAGCGTTCTTTACCGAGCTTCAGGCGCAGTTCCCGGATAAGGTTCGCGCTCTGATAGAGTATGACCGCGATCTTTCGCGTCAGATATACGCGGCGTCGGATATATTCATCATGCCCTCAAAGAGCGAGCCTTGCGGACTTTCGCAGATGATAGCGTCCCGTTACGGTTCTATTCCTGTAGTTCGCGAAACAGGCGGCCTTTATGACTCCATCAAGGGTTATTGGGAGGACGGAGACGTTATGCATGGCAATGGCTTTACCTTCGCAAATTACAGCTCTGAGGAGCTTTATGATCGCATATGTGCGGCTGTTGCGCTTTGGCGTGATGCTGAGAAGCGCGATAAATTTATTAAAATTGTTATGAAAACAGATTTTTCATGGAACAATTCCGCTGTAAAATACAATGAAATGTACAGCGATATATTATGACTTGTAACTCCCCGAAAGGAATTTGAATAAAATGAATTATACCCCTGCCTCCGATGAGGTAAAGAAGAACATTGAAGAAAAACTGTTGAGATATTTCGGCGTAACCTCGGCTGAGGCAACGGCAGATCAGGCATATAAAGCTGCGGCAATGACTATTAAGGATATTTTGACCGAAAAACGCGGCGAGTACAGAAAAACAGTTAACGAGGTCGGTGCAAAGCGCGTGTACTATATGTGCATGGAGTTTTTGCTTGGTCGGTCATTAAAGACGAATATATGCAATTTAGGACTCTCTGATCAATACAAGACAGCACTGTCCGAGCTTGGTTTTGAGCTTGACGCACTGTATGAGTGCGAGCCCGACGCCGGACTGGGTAACGGAGGCCTTGGACGACTTGCCGCTTGCTTTATGGACTCGCTGTCTTCACTGGACTACCCCGCAACCGGATTTTCCATTTGCTATGAATACGGTCTGTTTCGCCAGAAGATAATAGACGGTCTTCAAGTGGAGCTTCCCGACGTATGGCTGCCCGGCGGCGAGGTGTGGCTGATACCGCGTACCGACAGAACCTTTCATGTCAAGTTCGGCGGACGTGTCAAGGAAAACTGGCACGACGGCAGACTTGAAATACTTTATGAGGACTGCGAAGAAGTAGAAGCCGTTCCTTATGATATGATGATCTCGGGCTCCGAATGTGATGCTGTTTCTCAGCTCAGGCTCTGGAAGGCGCGCGATATTCAAAACTTCAATATGGGACTCTTTACCCAAGGTCAGTATACAAGAGCGCTTGAGGAAAGCACACAGGCTGACATTATATCCAAGGTGCTTTATCCCTCCGACAATCATACCGAGGGTAAGCTTTTGCGTCTTACTCAGCAGTATTTTCTTGTATCGGCGTCGGTGCAGAGTATAATTCGTGACCATATGGCTGTTTATAAGACATTGGATAATCTGCCTGATAAGGTCGCTATTCATATCAATGATACTCATCCGGCGCTGTGTATCCCCGAACTTATGCGTATACTCATCGACGATTATTGTTTCTCGTGGGAGCGCGCGTGGGATTTCGTAACGCGTATCGTTTCTTATACCAACCATACCGTTATGCCCGAAGCTCTTGAGTGTTGGAACGAAGAGTTGTTCCGCTTGAAGTTACCTCGTATTCATATGATAGTAAAGGAGATAAACGAGCGTTTCTGTCGCGAGGCATGGAATGCATTCCCCGGAAACTGGGAGCGAATATCCAAAATGAGTATCGTTGGTTATGGGCAGGTCAGAATGGCTAACCTGTCTGTTGTGGGTTCGCACTGTGTAAACGGTGTGTCCAAGCTTCACTCGGAGATACTCAAGGAGTCCACTTTCAAGGACTTTTATCGTATGTATCCCGAAAAGTTCACAAACGTTACAAACGGTATTGCGCACAGACGTTGGCTGTGTTACTCCAACCCCAAGCTTGCGGCGTTGCTTGATGAATGTATAGGCGACGGCTACCGCAAAAATCCCGTGGAGCTCGCAAACTTTGCAAAGTTCTCGGAGGATGCCGACGTGCTGGCACGTATACGTGACATAAAGCATCAGAATAAGATTGCCTTTTCAAATCATCTGTACTCAAAAACAGGCGTGCGAATAGATACGCATTCGGTATTTGACGTTCAGATAAAGCGTCTGCACGAATATAAGCGTCAGCTGCTTAACGCGCTTAATATTATTGGTCTGTATATTGATCTTAAGAATGATCCCAATCTTGATATCCAGCCTCAGACGTTTATTTTCGGTGCAAAGGCGGCGCCCGGTTATTATATGGCAAAGCAGATAATACGACTTCTTTGTTATATCGGTCGCGATATTGAATCCGACCCTCGCTTGCGCGAAAAGCTTAAGGTGGTATTCCTTGAGGATTATAACGTAAGTACGGCGGAAGCGCTTATCCCCGCGGCGGAGATAAGTGAGCAGATATCGCTTGCGGGCAAAGAGGCAAGCGGCACAGGCTGTATGAAGCTTATGATAAACGGCGCGCTGACTATCGGTACGCTGGACGGTGCTAACGTCGAGATGCTGGCGGCGGCAGGGAATGAGAATATGTATATTTTTGGTCTGACCAGCAAAGAGGTGGATGAGCTGTGGCTGCGCGGATACAACGCGGCAGAGTTTTATACCTCCAATGAGCGTCTGCGCCGTATAGTTGACCGTCTGAATGTTGGATTTGCTGGCGAATCCTTCTCGGAGATCGCTTCGTATCTGATCTCGGGTCATGGGATCGCGGACCCGTATATGTGTCTTGCTGACTTTGAGTCTTACAGACGCACTCATGAGAGCATGATCGAGGCATATCAGGATAAGACACGCTGGAATACAATGTCGCTCAAGAACATTGCCGCCGCGGGATATTTTGCGGCTGACAGAAGTATCGGCGAGTATGCAGAGCGCATCTGGAATCTTAAGCAGATAAAGAATAAATAATATGTTGGCTAAACATTATGATATAGTCGGGGCGGGTATCGCCCCGACTATCCGCAAAACTATATATGATACCGCTTCCCCCGAGGGCAGAGATGCTACGCGAGAGGGAGCTTTTGCCGTTTTATCAAAACTTCGTTTCGATGTTAATGTTCACCGTAGACTCGGCGCGTCGGGTGTCGTTTTGCGCATTGCAAAGGATGGACAGCAGTACGGCGATATACCGCTTGAAATCGGAGAATACAGCGATGGGGCAGATAATTACAGCGTCACGCTGGATCTCGGCGAGCTTTGCGGTGACGATTCGTCGGGACTTTTTTACTATGAATTTTTGTTTCTTCGCGGGTGGAATACGCTGTTTACAGATTCGCTGAACAACGTAGATTTTGAGCTTTCCGAAACGTCGGAGAATAGATTCCGATTGCTTGTATATAGCAATGATTATAAAGTGCCTGCGTGGTTTGGAAAGAATATTATATATCACATATTCGTGGATCGTTTTGCAAAATCACAGCAGAATTTTTCTGTTCGTGATGGCGCTATGGCTAACAAAGACTGGTATGGCGGCGTTCCTCAATACGCCGAAGCGCCGGGCGGCGAGGTCGCGAACAATATGTTTTTCGGCGGTACGCTTGACGGAATAATTCAAAAGCTTGACTATCTTGAATCTCTAGGTGTCGGAACGCTGTATCTCAGCCCTATATTTGACTCTGCGTCAAACCACAAATATGACACGGGCGATTACACAAAGGTAGATGAAATGTTTGGCGGTGAGGCGGCTTTTGACCGACTTGTACATGAGACAAAAAAGCGAGGAATGAAAATAATGCTGGACGGCGTGTTTAATCACACAGGTGATGACAGCAGATATTTCAACCGCTACTCAAAATATAACGATACCGGCGCATATGAATCCATGTCATCGCCATACTTCAAATGGTATAATTTCAGAAATTATCCTGATGAATACGAGTGTTGGTGGAATGTAAAGATCATGCCGAGATTGCGTCATGATCGCGAGGAGTGCAGAAGATACTTTACCGCCCCCGACGGCATCGGTGCGAGGTATATAAAGCGTGGTGTTTCGGCGTGGCGTCTTGACGTCGCGGACGAATTGAACGATGCTTTTCTTGATGAATTTCGTGCAAGCATAAAGATGGCGTCGGACGGCGAGGCTATTGTGCTGGGTGAGGTTTGGGAAAATGCCGCTGATAAGCAGGCTTACGGTATTCGCCGCAGATATTTGCAGGGCAAGCAGCTTGACAGCGTTATGAATTATCCGCTTCGCAACGGCATACTTGGCTTTGTATTGCACGGCGACGGGCAAATGCTTTACGATATTTTGACAGAGATATATTCTTCGTATCCTCGTCAGGTGTGCGATGCGCTTATGAATCTTCTCGGTACTCACGATACCGAGCGCATACTTACCGTACTTGCTGACGCGGACACGGATACCATGACAAACGCGCAGCTTGCCGAGTTTCGTTTGACAGATATGCAGAGGAATGTTGCGCAAAAGAGACTTATGTTGGCGTCGGTGCTTCAGTATACAGTTTACGGCACGCCGTCGCTTTACTACGGAGATGAAGCGGGTGTTGAGGGCGGACGTGATCCGTTTTGCCGTATGCCGTTCCCGTGGGGCAGAGAGGATAGCGTACTGCTTGAGCATTATCGTAATCTGGGCGAGCTGAGAAAGAACGAAAGCGTTTATGCAGGAGGCGAGTTTGAAATACTTGAATTCGGTGACGGATATTTTGCATTTGCGCGATCAAACAGCGAGGACAGCATTGTTACTTTGCTTAACAGCGGTTATGAAGCAAGAACGTTCTTTATGCCCGGAATATATAAAAATGTCATGACAGGCGAGCGCGTTTGTGACAATGTGATGTTAAGTCCTATGGAGTTCGCAATATTAAAAAGAGAAGTGGAGAGCGGCAATGATTAAAAAATTAATTGCTTATTGGACCAAAAGCAAGAATCCCGACAGCAAAAGATATCGCTATGATATGGCACAGAAGATCTGCGGGCATCATATAAAGTATGTTACCGAACGCCATGCGGATGATGTTGAAGAAGTCATAGGTAAAAACGGCGGGCTTAATATCAGAGACGACGAGTTTATAGTTTTTGCTTCTGCCGACATAATCATGCGTTGCAAAATAGAGGAGATGCAGGCGTGGGAGCTTATGTCTCATGACGGCGTCGTTATTACCGCTCCCGACCTCGAGCACGGCGGTGTGGAGCGAACTATAATAGTACATTACGTTTATTACAGATAAACAAAAATCCGCTGAATGAAAATTCACCTGATTTTTTAGTACAAATTTTTGTGTAAAAGGTTTTGAAGAGGTTCGGAGGAACTTTATCAAAAGTTCCTCCGACGTGTTATGGGGCAGAGCCCCATATATATTTGGTTTAATTACTTGCTGAGTCTTGCCTCAAGTGCAGCCAGCTCGTCGTACATAGCCACGGGAACTCTGTTACCAACCTGAGCGTAGAACTCTTTGATGTTCTGAACATCCTCGAGCCAGCTCTTGGTGTCAACGGTGAGCAGTTCCTTGATGGTGTCGAGAGTAACGTCCTCAAGACCCTCTATGCAGATGTCTTCAGCCTTCGGAACGTAGCCGATAGGAGTGATGTCTGCGTCAACTTCGCCTGCGCAGCGAGCGAGGATCCACATAAGAACACGCATGTTATCGCCGAAGCCGGGCCAGATGAAGTTGCCGTTGTCGTCGGTACGGAACCAGTTAACGTGGAAGATCTTGGGAGGATTGGGAATGAGAGTACCCATCTTGAGCCAGTGAGCCCAGTAGTCACCCATATCGTAACCAACGAAGGGACGCATAGCCATGGGGTCACGACGAACTACGCCGACAGCACCTGCTGCGGCAGCGGTAGTCTCGGAAGCCATGATAGAGCCGACGAATGCGCCGTTCTGCCAAGAAGTGGACTGGTAAACCAGGGGAGCAGTTTTTGCACGTCTGCCGCCGAATACGATAGCAGAGATCGGAACACCTGCGGGATCGTTAAACTTAACCGAGATGCAGGGGCAGTTAGCCGCCATAGCGGTAAATCTGGAGTTAGAATGAGCGCCGGAGGTGCCAACCTTATCCTTCTTATCATACTTCTTGTAATCCCACTTCTCACCTCTCCAGTTGAGAGCGTTCACAGGAGGATTGTCATTGAGACCCTCCCACCATACGGTATTGTCATCAAGATTGTGGCATACGTTGGTGAAAATAGCGTCACGCATAGAGGTGTAAAGTGCATTGGGGTTGGAGTGCTCGTTGGTACCGGGAGCAACACCAAAGAATCCGTTCTCGGGGTTAACCGCCCAAAGTCTTCCGTCCTCGCCGACACGGAGCCAAGCGATATCATCGCCCACGCACCATACCTTATATCCCTTATCCTTATAAAATAT
>JAZNBA010000085.1:0-91133 GCA_045586785.1 Eubacteriales bacterium
GACTTTATGTGATCTCATGGATCCACGGTGAGGAGGTGAGTCCTTCTCTGAATAACTGATATTCATATGACCAGAGATCGCCGGAGGTGCGGTAAGAGCCGGGGCTGCGGTAATCCCATTTTTCGTCTGTGAGGTGAACAGAAGAGAACGAGTTGGTTCTGGGCAGATACAGCTTTATATCGATCTTGTGATCTCCCGCGGCAACGCCCTTGAATTTGACCTTGTAAGGAGCAAATGCAATGTGCTTCGGCTCACCGCCATCAAGCGAGACAGTAGCAACGCTAGCGTGATACTGAGGAAGTGTAACCTCCAGATCGCCGCCATTGCTTTGTACATCAAGATGATAGGTCATAGCTCCGCTGTAGAAGGGGAGCTTTTGAGATACGATATTTCCAAATGCAAGCTCGGCCTGCTTTTCGGTTATCTTCTTGAGTCTGCCGTTTACTTCAACGCCGAAGTCACCAAGTATGTAGCACCATTCAAGTGCGGTGCGCTCACCGTAAAGATAGTCGATCTCAAGTACGTTTTCACCCTTTAAAATGGTGGGCAGGGGAATGGTTTTGATAGATTTGTCAGTGAAATAGCCGTCCGGATTGATTTCTACGGGTTGACCGTTGAATCGGACAGTAGCGTACTGCGGAAGCTCGAATGCCAGCTTTGCGCCGCTGTATTCGATGTCACTGACGAAGCGGAATCTGAGATTGACCTTGTGCTCGGGCTCGCGAGCTGACAGATACCAGGGCTGGTCTGCGCTACCGCTCCAAGGAGTCCAACCGAGAGCCTTGCGGAATTTAGTGTCTATGCGTAAGATCTCGTCTTCCTTTTCCCATTCTCCGCCGTCCAGCGAGTATTCTGCAAGATCAAGCATAAATACGTTGGGCTCGTCAAGTGTAAAGGGAACAGTAATAGGCAAGGGAAGCTGGGTGGCTACTGCCTTGGTGGTTGCCTTAGCAGCTGCGGCAGGCTCTTCGTCGCAAGGAGTAAGCTTGAACAGCAAGCTGTCATGCTGATATATGTTGCGGGAAATAACGGTCTTTCCGTTTTTATGCTTGTAGGGATGAGCCGATATCTTACCGCTGAGTGTATCATACAGTTCTACCGAATATTTTCCGGGAAGATAGATTATAACGCTTTGTCTGCGGGACACGTCGTCATTATAGGGATCGGTTCCATGGGCAACGAACAGCCATTTGCTGTCGCCGTCGGTACGCAACTGATACAAAAGGTTTTCGGTAAGGTATCCGTTGGTGTTACGGATATCTACTGTGCGGTAGGGTGCCAGCGCAGACAGAAGCGCGCCGCGTGAGAAGGAAACTCTATCAGACTTGTTATACAGCTCAATTGCGGGTGCTATCTTGGTTGCGTCTGCGTCGATATATTTGGGAGCATCTCCCATAAATATCAGCTTGCCGCCGTTTGCCGCAAATGCTTGCAGGCGTTCAAGTGTTGTTGAACGCAATGTTTCACACTCGGGAACAATAATGACATCATATGCCATTTGACCGACTTTAAGCGGTGCATCGCCTTTTTCGCACAGCTCGGGAAGCAGGGATTCGCAAATGTAATCGAAGTCAACGCATCCGAACAGCAACCAATCGGTAACGTTCTTGAAGTTGGTGTCGAGCTGGTTGCGTATGAGAGCAGTCTGTTCGGAGGGTCCCCAGTGCAGCCAGAAGCTTTCGATAGGATGGATAACGCCAACCTTTACGTCGGGGGTACCGCGGGTGAGGGCAGTGTTGAGACGTGAGAAGTGGTCTTCTATGTACGAATATTCTTTATACCAGGAGGATTGATAGCTGATAGAAGCAGGATAGTCTCGTTTTGCCTCGCCTTCCATAGATACCCAAGAAAGGTGAGGAACGCGGACCGTTATACCCAACGCCGCCTGCCAGTCGCCCTGGAGCTTGTGACCTCTGAAGTCATAATCCCAGCCGGTAACACCGTAAAGCTCACTCATAACACCCTCACGACCGTACTGGTGCGCGGCGGACTGTGCCTGCTTTGCGGTAGTAAACTCGTGTCGGTTAGCCAGCATATCTATTCCGGGAAGCTGGAATGCGCGGTAGTTACGCATAGCTTCACTTACTGCCATTGTTTGTGATTCCAGCGTAGGTTCTTTCATTACGTGACCTGTAAGCATTATGCCGTTTTTAGCGCACCACTCACCGCAGGTGTCAGCAAATGCGGTAACAAAGCGCTCACATACATGGTCGTGGAAACGATATCTGGTTTTAGATATCTTGCCATCGGGAAGCTCCCAGAACAGCTCCGGGATGTGCTCAACGAGCGAATCTCCGTATGCCGCGCGGAAAGTATCTTCGATGTCATCTGTCCAAGGAAGTGCTACATCTTTGGGAATGTCCGCGAAATTCAGGGTGTTTTTATGAGTAAACTGAGGCTCGTCGGTAAATATTGCGGGAATGGTTTTGTCAAATTCATCACCGAATCTTTCGCGATACTTTTCATGAGTCAGCTCAATGAAACGCTCGGTAGCGCGGCGATCAAGCGTATTGGCGTAAGTATAACCGTTGTATCTGGAGGAGCATGCCGGAGTTTTCAAATATGCATACCACATAGTGCCTTCGGGTGTAGCGTCGGGTGATACTATACTGTATTTCTTCAAACAGCCGTTCTCGTCAAGTACAACATCAAACGCGGTAATCAAATGGCCGAGGCCGGTGCGCTTTGCTTTGGCTTGTTCGCTTCCGTATTGTATATTTGTCGGCTTATCTTCAGCCTCATACGGTGTGGGCGTGAACATAAGATATTTGATGCGATACTCGGGATCTTTCGTGACAAAGCCGCCGGCAAAGCCGGAGGGCCAACGGTCCTCGTCGTATATCCAAGCCAGCATTTCTTCTTTCTTTGCCTTGTTTACACAAGCGCCTACAAGGTCCATAAACTCGTCGCTGAGGTAGGGAGTAGACATGCCGGAACGAACATGCATATGGAAACCGCCAAAGCCCATTTGCTTCAGTACTTCGATCTGTCTGATTAGCTCCTGCTCATCAAGCTTGCAGTTCCAGGCCCAAAACGGTGTTCCGCGGTATTCGCTTGTGGGATTTTGGAAGAGCTCAGGCGAGAGCTCCTTGGCTGAATTCTTTTTATAAAGCATATTTTTCTCACTTTCTGAGGCTTAAAACCTCGTTTTCGTAGCGACGAATATTTTCAAACCAATCTTCGGTTGATTCAATATCGGCACGGTTGCAAAACTCTTCCCAAACAGCACTGAACGGCATTGTTTTCAGTTCTTCATTGCGAACCATCAAGGCGGTGAAATCACCGGCATCCTGCATTGCGCTCATATCTGCCCAAGGTGTAAGAAGAGCATACAGCAACGCCTTTTGCATATTGCGCATACCAACGACCCAAGCCGCGATTCGATTTATGCTGGCGTCAAAAAAGTCCAAGCCTATAAATGTTCTATCGAGCGCATTGCAACGCACAAGCTCTGCTGCAATGCCGCGAGTTTCGTCATCAAAGAGAACAACGTGATCGCTGTCCCATCTGACAGAGCGTGTTACATGAAGTGCTATCTTTTCCGAGAACAACAGCATAGAGGATATCTTGTCCGCTACGGATTCTGTGGGGTGATAATGACCGTTGTCCATCAGCGACATAAGTCCGCGGGAAGCGGCATAGTTGGTATAAAATTCATTGGATCCTACAGTATAGGACTCAAGTCCGATTCCAAACACCTTTGATTCAAGCGAGATGTAAACGAGATTTTTATCGTATCCTGCCGCGAGAACCTGATCCAGTGAGTCAGCAAGGCGGGCGCGGGGGGCGAGACGATCGGCGGGAACATCTTTAAGACCGTCGGGGATCCAGATATTGAGCAAACAAGGCTTTTCCAACTCACGGGCAAAATATTCCGCAATGCGTATGCACGCGATCGTGTGACGTATCCAGAACTGGCGGATATTTTCGTCTGCGCTTGCCAGTGTCATTCCGGACGCCAGAGGATGCGCGAAATATGTAGGATTAAAATCGAGTCCAAGTCCGCGTAATTTAGCGAATTCGACCCATTTTTTAAAGTGGCGTGGCTGTATAGCATCACGGTCTACCTTTTCGCCTTCTTCAAATATAGCGTAGTTAGCGTGAAGATTTATTCTGTGTTTGCCGGGGATCTGTGACAGTGCAAAGTCGATGTCTGCCATCAGCTCTTCGGGATTTCTAGCTTTTCCTGGGTAATTTCCTGTAACTTGAATTCCGCCATCAAGAGATGTGCCGGACTCAAATCCGTTGATATCGTCGCCCTGCCAGCAGTGCATGGATATTGGCAATGCTTGAAGCTTGTTAAGTGCAGATTCCGTATCTACACCGATCTTAGCATAGGCTTGCTTGGCGTTAGCGTAAGTTGACATAATGCGCCTCCTTTTGGAATTTATTGTTTAATAAAATTATACCATTAATACCTAAATAAATCAATAGAGTACTTATAAATTAAAAATATATTTTTGTGTTATAATAACAAAAAGCAAAACGAACCTTGTGGTTAGTTTTGCTTTTTTATAATGTTATTTTTGACCGTAATATGCGCCGGGGCCGTGCTTGCGGTCAAAGTGCTTATTCAGGAGTTCCTGCTGCATGGGTGTGCCGCTGTTTATATTTGCGGTTGTATGAAGCAACTCTGTATTGAGTGCCATGTGAGCTACATTTTCCAGAATCACAGCATTTTCCACAGAGTTCATGGCATCATATCCCCAGGTAAATGGACCGTGTGAATGTACCAAAACACCGTGTATTCTGTCGGGATCCAGATCCTTGAAGGTCTCGGCGATAACTATTCCCGTGTTTTTTTCATAATCACCGTAAATTTCATCTGGAGTCATTTTTCTGGTGCAGGGAACTTTTCCTCCAAAATAGTCGGCGTGAGTGGTTCCGAACGGCTTTATGCCGCGACCTGCTTGGGCATATGACGTTGCATATGTGGAATGAGTATGTGTGATACCACCAATTGTGGGAAAGCTTTTGTAAAGCTCAAGGTGAGTCGGGGTGTCGGAGGACGGCTTCAAGTGACCGTCAATAATATTGCCGTCAAGGTCTACCACAACCATGTCGGAGGGGGACATATTTTTATATTCCACGCCTGAGGGCTTTATAACGACGTATCCGGTTTTACGATCGATAGCGCTTACGTTGCCCCAAGTAAATATTACAAGACCGTGTTTGACTAATTGTATGTTAGCTTCGTATACTTTATTTTTTAATTGTTCCAACATGATTTATTTTCTTGCCTTTCGTGCGGATTTTGCAAAATGCTTGGTGTAAATTTCAGTCATTTCTTCTCTTGTGATGACATATGGACTGTTGGCGTAGTTTTTAGCTCCTGCCACAAGATCAATGTGTTCCTCTATCTGCTCGGCAGTCATCACAAGTTCTACCTCAGCAAGAGCCGGAAGATATTCCTTCATGATACGGGGCGTGGTTCCAAGTGCAGTATATATTTCCTGCATTTTTGCTTTTCCGATTTCGGTACGCTCATTGTATTCGATGAAATCTCCGTCAAAGACAGCGCATGCCGCACCGTGGGGTATTCCGTCAAGCAATGTGATAGAATAACCAAGCGGGTGAGGGAAGCCTGTGCCTGTTATGCTGATAGCGATACCGGCAGCACAGGATGCGTATAAAAGTGTTTCCCGCATTTCATAGGAAAAGTTTTCGGGATATGATGTGAGAACATCCCAGATTCCGCGCATTGCGTACATTGCGAACATTGCGGATATATCTGTGGATTTAGGTGAAAGATAAGATTCAAGACCGTGCGCGAACGCGTCGAGGGCGCAGGAAATAGTATTTCTATGCGGCAGTGACATTGTATAGTTAGGATCAAGAAACGCTACCTTTGCCCATGATGCAGGATGGTTGAAAGTCTTTTTTTGTGTTCCGTCGGGTAATGTAAGGATAGAGTAAGGATTCGCTTCGCTTCCTGTGCCTGCTGTGGTGGGGATAAGTGCTAAGGGAAGAGTGATATTTGTCAGCTTGGTGGCGTCAAAAATATCCATTGGATCGATGGACGGATTTGCTGCAAAAGCGGCAATCGCCTTAGCGGCGTCAAGTGAAGATCCGCCGCCTATACCGATAACGAAGTCCGCACCGAAGGACGCAGCGCTCTGACCGCCGTCATAACAGGTTGCAAGAGGCGGATTCTCGGTTATTTTGTCAAATATGAGATATTCAATATTGTTTTGAGTTAATATGCTACAAACATCATCAAGAGCACCGCTTGCCGCAGCACCGTGCGCTCCGCAGACTATTATTGCTCTTGTTCCTATGATGAGCGCGGAGCTGTTATCCTTAAGGCAATTCTGACCGGAAATTATTTTTACGGGAATGTTGATATTAAACTTCATAAAATTTTGCCCTTTCTTTTAATTTTACATTTATTTAATTATAGCACGTCTTGGTGTTAAAATCAATACTAAAAGTAAAACCGCAGGCGAAACGCACTGCGGTTTTAGATAATTTATTCGTTATAGTTGTATCCAAGGCTGAGTGCCACGCGGTTTTTGTCGATGAGTGCAGCCTTGTGAGGGGGAATACCCTTGATCATGTGATCAAGGAACATATCGTAATCGAAGATCTTGGTGATCTTGAGCAGATAACCGAGAATGATAACGTTTGCAAGACCGTCAATTCCGTTTTCGGATGCCATCTTTGTGGCGGGAATGTAATAAGCGCCGATATCTGTTCGGTTGGACTTTTCGGGAACCATCGCGCTGTCAGCGATGAGTATACCGCCTGCCTTTACTGCGGGCTCAAATTTTAAAAACGAAGGGAGGTTGAGTGCGACCAGAACATCGGGAGTGGTGACAATGGGGGCGCCTATCTCTTTGTCGGAAATAATTACGGAGCAGTTTGCGGCACCTCCGCGCATTTCGGGACCGTAAGAAGGGAGCCAGGAGACGTTCAGATCCATGTCCATGCCTGTCTTTGCAAGTTGCTTGCCCGCGAACAGAATACCCTGGCCGCCGAAGCCGGATAACAGAAAATTAGTGGTCATTATTCTTTATCTCCTTTCGCGTCAATATCCTTGTAAACACCGAGAGGATAGAAGGGGATCATTTTTTCGTCGACCCACTTGAGAGCCTCAGCCGGAGTCATACCCCAGTTGGTGGGACAAGTAGATACTACCTCTACGATAGAAAAGCCTTTTTTATCAACCTGATTCTGAAATGCTTTTTGGATAGCCTTTTTGGCTTTTAAAACGTTTTTGGGATTGTTTACAGCAACTCTTTCGGCATATGCTACACCGTCAAGTGTGGAAAGCATCTCACAAACGTGAATAGGATGGCCTTGAATAGCTGTATCTCTTCCGTATGGTGATGTGGTCGTTACCTGACCGGGAAGCGAAGTGGGAGCCATCTGTCCACCGGTCATGCCGTAAATTGCGTTGTTGATAAAGATGATGGTGATATTTTCTCCGCGCGCTGCAGCATGAACAGTCTCTGCAGTGCCGATAGCGGCGAGGTCGCCGTCACCCTGGTATGTGAAAACTATGTTATCGGGATGTGTGCGCTTGACACCGGTTGCTACTGCGGGAGCACGACCGTGTGCGGCTTCGATCATATCACATTCAAAATAATTATATGCAAATACGGAGCATCCTACGGGTGCTATTCCGACTGTTTTGCCCTCGATTCCCAGTGCGTCAATAGCCTCTGCTACCAGTCTGTGTACAATACCGTGTGTGCATCCGGGGCAGTAATGGAAGGGAACGGGAGAGAGTGATTTTGGTTTTTCAAAAACTACCATTATTGCTTACCTCCGTTAAGTTTTTTGATTTCTTCAAATACGTCGTCCGCTGTGGGCAGCATACCGCCTGTGCGACCAAAGAAGGATACGGGTCGGCGGCAGTCGATAGCCACCTTAACGTCGTCTACCATCTGACCCATATTGAGCTCTACGACAAGGAATTTGGATGCAGTATCTGCGGCTTTTGCAAGTGCAGCTTTAGGATACGGCCAAAGTGTGATGGGGCGGATCATACCTACCTTGATACCTTCCGCGCGAGCCATCTCAATGGCGGACTTACAGATACGGGCTGTGATTCCGTAAGAAACAATAACGATGTCCGCATCGTCCACCATAACTTCTTCCCAAAGGACTTCGTTCTTTTCGATGAGCTTGTATCTTTCGTTGCGCTCAAGAACAGACTTTTCGAGAGCGTCGGGCTCTATGTAAAGAGAATTTACGATATTCTTTTTACGCTTGTTTTCGTGACCGCAGGTAGCCCATGTCTTTTCGGGGACTTCGCGCTTGTCAGCGAGTGCCACGTCAAAGTCTACAGGCTCCATCATCTGACCGAGTGCACCGTCCGCAAGTATCATGGCAGGGGTGCGGTATGTATCGGCAACATCAAATGCTCGTCCGACAAGGCTTACCATTTCTTGAACGGATGCTGGAGCAACTACGTAAAGATGAAGGTCGCCGTGACCATTGGCTTTAGTGGCTTGATAGTAATCCTGCTGAGAAGGCTGAATGCCGCCAAGACCGGGACCGCCGCGCTGTACGTTACAGATAAGGCAGGGGAGATCAGAACCTACCATGTAGCTTATACCCTCACTCTTGAGCGATATGCCGGGGGATGAGGATGAGGTCATGGCACGAACACCGGAGGCTGCGGCACCAAGCACCATGTTGATTGCAGCTACTTCGGATTCGGCTTGCAGACACAGACCGCCAACTTTAGGAAGACGTTTTGCCATATATTCGGCAAGCTCGGTCTGAGGTGTGATGGGGTAGCCGAAGAAATGTATACAACCGTTGCGGATAGCCGCTTCGGCAAGGGCTTCATTTCCCTTCATTAAAACTTTTCCAGACATTGTTTATCCTCCTTAAACATTTTTTTTGACAGTAATGACTACATCAGGACACATAGTAGCGCAAAGCGCGCAAGCAATACATTTTTCCTGATCTACCATAACGGCCGGATGATATCCTTTTTTGTTGAGAGTAGAAGTGTCAAGTTTAATGATCTTGCGGGGGCAAGCATCGGCGCATAAGCCGCAGCCCTTGCACAGATCGGATGCGAATGTTACTCTGTTCATATGATTATCTCCTTATATTGATTCAGAATAAATTTTTTGTGGAATCGGGAATAACAGAAAAGTTGTATTCCGGATATTTTAATTTCAAAGAATTTGCAACGCTTGAATCATGCAATGTTACTCCGAGACAGGGGAGTGAGGTCAATTCACATATTTTGTCGATATACGGCAATGAAGCAATTATATCATTTTCTGTTGTTTCATGTCCTATATTTGAGTTGTTTATTACAGCCGTTGCCCTTAGTAAGGAACAGGCTTCGATCTCTCTCAACCCTTCAACTGCTTGTTCGGGCGTGTCTGTAAGCGGACGGTACATACTTGCAACAAACAGCATGGAATAGCCTTGCTTTTCAAGCTCTGCGCGATAACGTCTTATTGCGATAGCTCCATTGTCGCCGCCGACATCGAATATTGCGGTATAGTCACTGTCAGCTCTTTGCTTGGCGAACACGGAACTTACTTCTCCGCCAAGTGACGGTATGTCTACATTTGTGTTGGCAAATTGGGGAATAAAGCAATCGATACCCGCCCGCTGAAGCTCCGGCACTGAGTCGGCAGTGCGGAAATACGGGTTTACTATATCAAGATCTACTATCCCGAGTTTTTTACCCATTTTGGCAAGCTCAAATGCAATTCCAACTGCAACATTTGTTTTGCCGCATCCGAAATGACCGCAGATTATTATGTTTTTTTTGAGATCGCAAAGGCGAAGCATAATAAGTCTCCTGTTGGACAATTTAATAATAAATAATTATACCACATATTTCGCGAAAAGAAAAGGCGTAAATCATAAATTTTTTATGGTATATTGAAAAAATTTTGGTTGGATTTTGACAAAAACGATAATGTTTGATCAATATATAAATAAAATATAAACAATTAGTAAACAATGATTGATTTTGTTTGAAATTTTAAAAATTATATGTTATAATATTATAATCATATCAAAAGATCATTTTATACAGAAGAGGTATTGTTATGCTGAAGGCGAATAACATTTTTGTTCAATTTTGGGACAGCATAAAAGAATATATAATCTATCCGTTTTCCCATATCAGGTTTATCGACATTATCGACATTTTGTTGTTAATGTTTATATTCTATGCGTTTTACCATTTTATCAAAAATCGAAGAGCCGGTAAGCTTATGATCGGTCTTGTGGTCATAATTGCTATGATAGTTATAAGTACGGTGTTTGAAATGCATGCATTGCAATTTGTTTTGCAGAATTTTTATCAAGTCGGTATTTTGGCTATCATTATCGTGTTCCAGCCTGAGTTGCGTGCGGCACTTGAAAAGGTGGGCAACACGCCTCTTTCTAGCTTGAGAAACATTGGTGCTACAGAAGCGCGCGATTCTGCTTCTGTGACTGCAAGCATAGACAGCATTTGTGAGGCTGTATGCGACATGTCCTTGTATAAGACGGGAGCATTGATAGTAATTGAGCGGTCTGTAAAGCTAGGCGAATATATAAAGCCCTCCAATGAGATAAACGCAAAGCTTTCGGCAAGATTGCTGCAGGCATTGTTTTATGATAAAGCGCCTTTCCACGACGGTGCTGTTATAATTCGTGATATGAATGTTCACGCGGCGGGATGCGTATTGCCGCTTTCATCAAATGAAAATATTGATAGCAATCTTGGTACTCGTCACCGCGCGGCTATTGGAATAAGCGAAGTTAGTGATGCCATTGCTATTGTTGTCTCTGAGGAAACAGGAATAATATCCATAACTTTCGAAGGTCGTATATCACGGAATTACAATTATAACTCTCTTAAGCATGAACTGCTTAATATTCTTGTACATGAATCGCAACAGAGTCATAAAAAAACCAAATAATGATTTGCTTGTGTAATGGATGGTGATGAATAATGCTTGAAAATAATGAAAATCGCCACAACGGTGAAAATAAAGAAAAGGAGTATGCCCCTTCGGAGCATACTGAAAATAAAAAAACTCCTAAAACCCGGAACACGGAAAACATAAAAAAATATTTAATCTCTATTGGTAAGGTGTCGTGGCGCTTTGTTAAAGGTTATCTTGTAATAATAAAAGAATGGTTTACAGGTAAGCGCAGCACTCGCACTGACAGATTCGCCATGGCACTTTGCTTGATTTTTGCAGTTTCGGTCTGGTTGTTCGTTATGAGTAATAATGATACCGGGTTTGAAAAGGAATTGGCAGGTGTTACTGTTAATATTGAAGGCGTACATGCGCTTGGAAGTGACAACATGGCTGTGCTGAACGGTTATGATCAGACAGTAAAGGTTACACTTGCGGGCAAGCGTGCCGAAATAGGCTCACTCACTGCAGATGATCTTTATATGTATGTTGACGTAAGTCAAATCAAGGATGCCGGTCAGTATACTTTGCAGGTTATGTTGGACCTTCCAAAAAATTCTACGTTGGTATCTATTGAACCAAGTCACATTTCGCTTGATGTTGACGCAAACGCTGTTAAAAGAGTTGACGTTGATATAAAATTACAGTACAGTCATGAGTCGTCATACTCCATCAGCAAGCACCCAAATTATGACAGTGTGATAATAAGCGGTCCCGCGTCTGTGCTTGATACTGTAAAATATGCGGCTGCAAGCTTTGATGTAGGTAAAATAGATAAGAGTATTACCTTGGTTGGTGAATTGGCGCTGTACGATAATTATGGAGTTAAAATTTCCAATCCATATGTTACGTGCAGTCAATCCGAAGTCAGTGTCGATATAAAGGTAACTACTACCAAGACAGTTCCTGTTCGTATTCAATTTGCAAATGGAATAAGTCAGCCATATCGTACTACATTGACACCGTCATCGATAACGTTGCGCGGTGATCCAAATTTGTTGAATAATATACAGGAACTGGTAGTGTACACAGTAAAAGAGGGAGAGATTGATGTTGGCTCACCGGTAATGGTCAATGTCAGAACATTCGATCTTCCCGACGGTGTATCGGTAGTTGACAATCAAGGCGTTTCTGTCTATATCGAGAGGCTGTATTGATGGATTGGCATGATAAAATTTTGCTCAGTGGTATAAGTGTTGATTTCCGAACTATCGAACAAGACATATTGAAGGTGTCAGCAGACAAATTGAAGAAGGCGGGATATAATCCCGCCGGTCTTCATTTTCGGATTTATCGAAAATCTATTGATGCTCGCCGCCGCTCGGATATAAGAGCGGTATATTCGGTTCTTGTAAGCGGAGAACGGGGACGCTTGCCTCAAGGTAACGCCTTGAAAAAAATAGGCGGAAAGAAATTTGAAGAATTACCGCTCGATATTAAATACGGAACGGAAAAAATGTGCGGCAGACCACTGGTAGTCGGTGCGGGACCCGCAGGTATGTTTTGTGCGCTGCTTCTGGCGCAAAACGGATACCGTCCTATTTTAATAGAACGCGGTGACAGTGTTGCTGAACGAACAAAAGCGGTAGAACGATTTGAACGCGAGCATATACTGGATGAAGAGTCGAATATTCAATTTGGCGCAGGTGGCGCCGGTACTTTTTCAGACGGCAAATTAGTTACAAGGATCTCGGATCCGAGGACATCATATGTTCTCAGAATTTTGCATGAGCATGGAGCACCCGAAAGTATATTGACTCAAGCCAAGCCTCATGTGGGAACTGATATTCTGAAGCATGTAACCGCTGAACTGTTGAAAAAAATACGGGAATTAGGGGGCGAGGTAAGATATCGTACTCGCCTTGACAATTTTTGTGAACTGAACGACGGTATAAAAGCGGTCACAAATAATGGCGAGTTTTTGTGCGGAGTTATGGTTGTAGCCTTGGGGCACAGTGCACGAGATACTAATAAGATGCTGATTTCAAGCGGTTTGGAGTTTGTTCCCAAAGCCTTTTCGGTTGGTGCACGTATTGAACATTTGCAGAGCGATATCGATGAGGCACTGTATGGGAAGCATGCGGGAGATCCCGCTATAGGTCCTGCCGAATATGCGCTTTCCGATACTACAGGCGAGCGCGGAGTATATACATTTTGTATGTGTCCCGGAGGCGAGGTTGCCGCAGCAGCTTCCGAGCAAGGTGGCTTGGTCGTCAATGGTATGAGCAATTATGCGAGGAATGGCCGAAATGCAAATTCAGCGGTTCTTGTCAGTGTATTGCCCGAGGATTTTGGTAATACGATATCCGGTGCAGTGGATTTTCAACGTCGCATAGAAAGAGCGGCGTTTATCGCGGGTGGCGGTGAGTTCTGTGCTCCGATACAAACGGTAGGAGACTTCATGAATGGCGTTTCGATCCATGATCCGAGCAGAGTGAAGCCGAGCTATATGAATGGATATGTGAAAAAAGCAGATCTGGGATGGATATTCCCGGAATTTGTCAAAAACAATTTGCAAAGAGGGATAGCAAGCTTTGGCAAAAAGATTCTCGGCTTTGATGCTCACGATGCAATTTTAACGGGTGCTGAGACACGCACATCCTCTCCTGTGCGTATTATAAGAAATGATAGGCTTGTTGCTGTCGGGTATAACAGATTATATCCTTGCGGTGAGGGCGCAGGATATGCCGGCGGTATTACAAGTGCCGCGGTGGACGGCATTCGTGTTGCGCAGTCTATAATGGCACAATATGCCCCTATTGAATAAACATCTTGTATTGATTACCAATGGTCGTTGGCTCCGAGGTGAGTATTGCGTTTTTTGTGATGCCGTTGGCGTTTTTACATAATATATAGGTGTTTTAATTTTATCTGTTTAATTTATGACGCGTGAATTTATTTAACAGAGTATTTATGAATTAATATATGAGTTGAACGTATGTGAAATGTGCAGACCGACATTCTCGTGCGCTTACGGAATGGAGTATTTTTAAGATGGATTTGAAAAAGAGAGACAAAGTGTGGAATATACGTTATGATGACGAAAATGCTGAACAACGAACGATAGCAGACAATCTGTGTAAAACGTTGAATGTATCTGACGTTATAGCCAAACTACTTTGTAATCGTGGATATGTGTCGCCGGAACAGGCTGACAGATTTTTAAAGAACGAAGAGAGCATATTGCATGATCCGCTGTTACTAAAAGATATTTATGAGGCTGTGGAAAGAATAGAGAAAGCAATATCGCAAAAAGAAAAGATAGTTATTTACGGCGACTATGATGTTGACGGAGTTACAGCCGTATCTATGATGTGGCTGTATTTAAAATCCCGCGGCGCGGATGCGGAATATTACATTCCAAGCAGAAGCGGAGAGGGGTATGGCTTGTCCAGACAAGCTATAGATAATCTGACGCGAAAGGGAGTTACATTTATTATAACGGTCGATACCGGTATAACCGCTAATGAAGAGGCAGACTATGCCGCAATGCGCGGAATAGATATGGTAATAACTGACCATCATGAATGCAGAGCGGAATTGCCTCGTGCAATAGCCGTAGTAAATCCACATCGTCCGGATTGCGAGTATCCTTTCAAGGAATTGGCAGGCGTTGGAGTTGTATTCAAGGTATTGTGCGCGTGTGAGATACTTCGTATGCGTCGTGAGGGCGGCAATGACATTGATGGAGTTCGAAGAATATGCTATGATTATGCCGATCTTGCCGCAATAGGTACTGTTGCGGATGTTATGCCGATCTCGGACGAAAACAGACTTATCGTAGCCTTAGGACTTAGAATGATCGCAAATACAAGACGTCCCGGATTGGCAGCACTTATAGAGGCATCGTCAAATCCTTCGGGAACCATTTCTGCAAGCGGTGTTAAACCTGCACCTCGCAAAAGAAAGATCACTTCAAATTACATAGGCTATGGCATAGCTCCAAGGTTAAATGCGGCGGGACGTATGTGCAGTGCAACAATAGCTGTGAAATTATTGCTTGCCGAGGATGACATAATTGCGGCTCAGCTTGCTGAAGAGCTTTGCGAGATAAACAGACAGCGCCAGATAGAGGAAAATCGTATTGCGGAGCAAGCTTACAAAAAAATTGAAAAGAGCTTTGATTTTTCAAAAAATAAAGTAATAGTTTTAGAAGATGATGGCTGGCAACAAGGTATAATAGGAATCGTTTCCTCGCGTATAACAGAAAAGTTTGGTCTTCCTTCTGTTCTAATATCATTTGACGGAAGTACACGCGGATATTCATGCGATGATGATACCGGAAAAGGCTCCGGACGTAGCATCAAAGGTATGAATCTTGTGGGGGCACTGACCTATTGTGAAGATCTTTTGGTAAAATTCGGAGGACATGAGCTGGCTGCCGGTCTTACCATTGAACGTTCTAATGTTCCTGCATTTATTGAGCGAATCAATGAGTATGCCGACAAAAATCTCAGCGATGAGGCATTAACGGTCAATCTTGAAGCCGACTGTGTGGTAAAGCTGTCTGATATCTCCATGAACTTTGCTACAGACTTATATTACCTTGAGCCGTTTGGCGTATCCAATCCGGTTCCTACATTTGTTTCTTATGATCTGCAGGTGGTTAAAATAGTTTCCATAAGCGGAGGAAAGCATACCAAGCTGATACTATCCGATGGTCAAAATACTATTTGCGCTATGTACTTTAATATGCCTGTTTCGCGTTTTGGCTTGCATGAAGGGGAATTTGCTGATGTATTGTTTAATGTAGATATAAATGAATTCCAAAACACCAAAACAGTCCAGATGATACTGCAGGATATTCGTATGTCACATAGAAGTTGTGATGAATTTGAACATATGAAGCAAAGATATGAGCAGGTCAAGCAAGGCGAGGATTTCAATGAGTCGGAGGATTTTATTCCAACGCGAGAAGACTTCGCATTGATATATACGGTTTTGCGCAGAGAATATAGATTGGGGCATGATGTGCTGAGTGACAGAACAATACTGTCACTTGCGCATATGGCGGAGCCGGACAGAAAAATAAATTACGTTAAGCTTATGTATATTTTCAGAGTATTTCGAGAGCTCAAGATATGTTCTGTTGAAAAAATTAGCGAATCGTTATTTGGATTTGAAATTTCTTTTATGCAAACAAAGACAAGTATAGATAAATCTTCCATTTTGAAAAAACTGAAAAGTCAGTGCATAGCAAATTGAGTTGTGTTTTAGCAAACTATTTGGTGTATGTAAAGATTTTGGAAAGGCACGGACATAAATATGGAAAAACAAGAAGTACAATTAAATATTGAAAAATTATTGGAAGTGCTTAAGGCTACAGGCAAAAAGTACGATCTTGAAAAAATACAGAGCGCGTTTGAATATGCAAACGCACTGCATGAGGGACAGTTCAGAGCCAGCGGAGAAGCGTATATTTCTCATCCGATAGCTGTTTCAGCCATTGCGGCTCAGATGGAACTTGATACCGATTCTATATGCGCAGCGCTATTGCATGATACTGTTGAGGATTGCGCGGATAAAACCAGTCTTAAAGATCTGGAAAAACGCTTCGGTCCCACTGTTGCCATGCTTGTGGACGGCCTTACAAAGCTTGTTGATATAAAAATAGAGGATAAAGAAGAAGCACATATAGAAAACATCCGTAAGATGCTGTTTGCTATGTCCAAGGATGTCCGTGTTATTTTTATAAAGTTGTGTGATAGATTACACAATATGCGCACTTTAGCGGCTAAACGCGAAGAAAAGCAAAGAACAACGGCGCATGAGACCATGCAGGTATATGCGCCTTTGGCACATAGGCTGGGCATGCAAAAAATGAAGCATGAGCTTGAGGATCTGGGAATATTTTATTTGGATCCTATAGGTTATGCGGAAGTAAAGGATGACATTCAGAAAAAATTTGGTCAGACAAGAGATCTTATTGAAAATGTCAGACGACATATAGAAGCTCGATTGGCTGAAAATAAAATAAAATATTCGCTTGAGGGCCGTGTTAAATCCGTATATAGCATATATAAAAAAATGTATAATCAAAACAAGAGTTTTGATGAAATATATGATTTTTATGCAATACGTATTATTGTTGACACCGAGCTTGAATGTTACACGGTACTTGGAATAATACATGAAATGTTCAGCTCGATTCCGGGGCGCTTCAAGGATTATATCTCCACGCCCAAGGCAAATATGTACCGTTCTTTGCATACGACCGTTATAGGACGCGACGGTATTCCGTTTGAGGTACAGATACGCACGTGGGATATGCACCATGAGGCGGAATACGGTGTTGCGGCTCACTGGAAATATAAGTCAGGCGAACATTCAAACAAAGAGGAAATAGATAAAAAGCTTGAGTGGATAGCGAGACTTATTGAAACCGAAGATGACGCTCGTGATCCCGACGAATTTTTGCAGGCAATAAAGACAGACATTTTCCAAGAAGAAACGTACATTTTTACGCCTAAAGGAGATCTTATCGCACTTCCGCAGGGTTCTACAGTTATAGATTTTGCGTATGCCATACACTCTGCGGTAGGAAACAAGATGGTTGGCGCGAAGATTAACGGTATGATAGTGCCTATCGATAAGGTTCCTCAGAATGGAGAGATCGTTGAGATACTTACGTCCTCATCATCAAAAGGACCCAGCCGTGACTGGCTTAAGATAGTTCGTACCAGCGAAGCTCGTTCTAAGATAAGACAGTGGTTCAAAAAAGAAAAGCGCGCTGACAATATTATTGTGGGTAAGGGAATTGTTGACGCTGAGCTTCGTCATATAGGAAGAGCATTTACCGAAGCGCAACGCAACGAAATTGTTTCAAATGTTTCTCAACGTGCGGGATTTTCAACGGCAGATGATCTTTTCAACGCATTAGGCTATGGTGGCTTGGCAATTACGAAGATAGCTCTTCGCTTGAAAGACGAATTTGACAGAGTGATAAAGCCCGAAGAAGAGCCTCTTCCGATAATTACTGTTGATCAGGTTAAGGTTGTTGAAAAACCCAAGAATATCAAGTCTAACAGCGGAATAGTTGTTGACGGCGAAAGCGGGTGCCTTGTTAAGTTTGCCAAGTGCTGCAATCCGTTACCGGGGGATGAAGTCATCGGATTTATTACCAAGGGATTTGGAATATCTATACATAAGATCAATTGTCCCAATGTCATTTCTGCCAAGTCGCGTTCGGAAGATTCCGGACGCTGGGTAGATGCTCATTGGGAGCAAGGCGGTACCATGTCGCGCTCAGATGTATATGAGGCTATTTTGCAGCTTCATGTTGTGGACAGATTGGGTCTTATTGCAGATGTTACCTCAGTTCTTGCGGAAATGAAGGTTCCGATACTTTCCATAAATTCGCAAAAGCGTACCAATTCACGAGCAATAATAAATATGAAGATAAGCTGCAGAAATATTGAACATTATCAGCTTATAGTAGATAAATTGATCAGTCTTGACGGTGTTCAAGATGTGGTCAGAGGATTCATGTAAAAGAAAGGCTTTGATTTAATATGATAGCAGTGCTTCAGAGAGTTACAAGCGCAAATGTTACTGTAGATGACAAGGTTGTGGGAAGTTGTGGAGCGGGATTATGCATACTGCTTGGTGTAGGCGTAAATGATACATCTGAGGATGCAGAATTGCTGGCTTCAAAAATAGCTAAATTGAGAATATTTACTGATGCGGAGGATAAAATGAATCTGTCAGTAAAGGATATTGGCGGAGAAGCATTGGTAATATCTAATTTCACATTGCTTGCCAATTATCGCCACGGAAACCGTCCCGAATACATGAGCGCGGCTCGACCCGAACTTGCAAATCAACTGTACGAATATTTTAAAGAATTGCTTGGTAAAGATATTCCGGTGCAGAGTGGCGTATTTGGCGCTCACATGCATCTTAACATTGAAAACAATGGTCCTGTGACTATTGTAATGAACAGTGAAGAACTGAAAAAGAAGAAATAAAGGATAGACTATGAAGCTTATTATCGATGGAGACGTAAATAAATATTACGTTCAGATGCTATGCATGATATATTTCCCCGGCGCAAAATTCGGAAATGATGAGCAAGAGACAGCTGACAATCCAACGTTGGAGCTTAAGGTGTCTCGCGACAATCAGGGAGTTGATGCATATGCGGAACTCAGATATATGCACAAAATATGCTCGTCTCACAAGCACGCGGACTTTTCTGATGGAATGACTCATGATCGTACACAAAAAATAGTCATTGGTGAGGCAGTATTGGCGGCAGCGGGCGAGTTGACGGGATACCGTCCTTCCTGGGGTATGCTTACAGGTGTACGCCCGTCAAAGGTAGCGATGGAAATGCTTGTGTCGGGCATGAGTAAAACTCGTGTAAAGCGTCATATGACGAGTGATTATCTGGTCATACCCAAGAAATCGGCATTGGCAACAGATGTCGCGATAAATGAGATGAAAATAATCGGTCAGCCCGGCAAAAAAGATTGCAGTGTATATATATCCATTCCGTTTTGTCCCACAAGATGCGCGTATTGCTCATTTGTTTCATATTCTTCTCAAAAGTTGCTTTCTTTGATACCGGAATATCTGGGTAAGCTTATAGATGATGTTAAAGGTACTTTTGCTACCATTGCCCGTCTGGGACTTAATCTTAAGACGGTTTACATAGGCGGAGGCACTCCTACAATTTTAACTGCCGATCAGCTTGAGTGTTTGCTCAGCACTATATATGATTGTTTTGATGTTTCGTGCTTGGAAGAATACACTTTGGAAGCGGGTCGTCCCGATACGATCGATGCCGATAAATTAAGAGTTGCTCAGAAATACGGCGTAGGAAGAATCAGTGTAAATCCTCAAACGCTGAATGATGAACTTTTGGCTTCTATAGGTCGTTCTCATACATCGGAAGATTTCTTCCGTGCCTATGATACAGCACGTGATATAGGAATTAAGTGTGTTAACACGGATCTTATTGCGGGACTTCCGGGGGATAAGTTCAAATTATTTTCCGAGAGCTTTGATAAAATACTTGCATTGCGTCCCGAGAACATCACGGTACATACTTTTTGTGTGAAAAAAGCTGCGGAACTGCGTCAATGTGATGTATATTCACGCAATGGTGGAGACGTTGGAAAGTGTGTGGATTACTCGCAGATCAAATCAATTCAAGCAGAGTATAAGCCGTATTATATGTACAGGCAAAAAAATACTGTCGGAAATTATGAAAATGTTGGATTGGCGCTTGAAGGATATGAAGGACGCTATAATATATATATGATGGAAGAAACACATTCCATATTCGCAGCCGGGGCAGGAGCTGTTACCAAGCTTGTAAAACTAAGCAATAATACAAATGATAAAACTGTTATAACAAGGCTTTTTAATGCTAAATATCCATACGAATATTTAGCAGATGATCGCCGTACAGATATAGAAGAAAAAACAATAAAATTTTATGAGGAACATGTTTTTACATCAAACAGCAATTGATTTAAGGGGGGAATGTTATGGTTATATCTCCAAAAAGATTTAAATCTTTGGAGGACGCTAAAGCATTTGTGCAAAAGAGTGAGCAGGATTTTGAAAAAAGACTTGAATTCACTGTAGAGAAGGTTTGTGAAAATAAGGATATAAGGCTTATAGGGCTTTCCGGCCCCACATGTTCTGGTAAAACAACGACAGCAAAAAAACTAATAAACAAACTGACAGAGATGGGTAAGAAAGTTCATGTTGTGTCGATAGATGACTTCTTTTATGACAGAGAAATTCTTATTGCCAGAGCTGATAATGATCCTGATATTGAAGTGGATTATGACTCGGAGGACACAATTGACTTTGATGCGCTCAAGGAATGCATAGCCGAAGTCTTTTCAGATGAAGCTACTCAAATTCCAAAATATGATTTTATTTTGGGCAAGCGCGTTGGATACGTAACTATCGATCCCGATGATAACGACCTTTTTATTTTTGAAGGCATACAAGCTATATATCCTAAGGTTACCGCGCTTTTCCATCAATATAACTATAAAAGTGTTTATATTTGTGTTGAAAGCGCTATAGATATTGAGGGAACGTTATTTGAACCCAATGAACTCAGATTAATGCGCCGAATAGTTCGTGATTATAAATTCAGAGGTGCATCACCCGAATTTACTCTTTACCTTTGGGATAGCGTCAGAGCAAATGAAGAAACAAGTATTTTTCCGTATGTGTCGGGATGTGACTACTTTATCAATTCAACTTTGCCGTTTGAGGTCCATCTTCTGATGCCGTATTTAAAGAAAATATTACCTTGTGTTCCGATTGATGATCCGCACAGAGCAGTGGCAGAAAATATATTGAAAAAGTTGGATGGAATAGAGGCGGTATCGGCGGAGTATCTTATTCCCGATTCGCTTTGCTATGAATTTATTGAAAAAAATGAAAACATTATTTGAAAATGTCAGATTGATATCAGGCGAGACTGTATATGTTGTTGTTGATGGCGCTTACTTCAGCTATGTTGGATGTGAGCGCCCGACAGGCAATTTTGATAATATAAAAAATTGCCGTGGCGCGTTAATGATCCCGGCGTTTTATAATACTCATTGTCATGCCGCAATGACATTGTTCAGAGGTGTTGGCGATGGATTGCCGCTGTCAAGGTGGCTTAATGAAAAGATCTTTCCCGCGGAGGACAAGCTTACGGGTGAGGCTACATACTGGGCTACATTGCTCGGATGTGCCGAGATGATAAGCTCCGGAACAGTATCTTTTTCAGATATGTATATGTTTGAAGATTCTGTTGCGGAGGCAGTCATTGAATGCGGTACTAAAGCAAATCTTGCTCGCGGCTTGGTTTCTTTTGATGAGATGGCAGACTTTGCCTCTGATACAAGATTCCTTGAAGCTAAGGCACTGTATAATAAGTATCACGATGCCGAAAATGGTAGAATAAAAGTTGAATTTTCGCTACACGCCGAATACACAAATGTTTTGTCGTATTGTTCATATGTTGCGGAGTATTGTCGCATTAATAATATTCCTATACAGATACATCTTTCCGAAACACAAAATGAGCATGAGGCGTGCATTGCCAAATACGGTGTCACTCCTGCCGGATTTTTTGACAAAGCCGGCGTTTTAGATGCTCATGTCACTGCGGCTCACTGTGTTTGGTTGAGTGATGATGATATAGAGTTGCTTTCATCTAAAAAAGTTTGCGTATCGCACAATCCTACCAGCAATCTGAAGTTGGGAAGCGGTATTATGCCATATGCAAAAATTGCTTCAAGCGGTATATTGGTAGCGCTTGGCACAGACGGTGCCGCATCAAATAACTCTTTGAGTATTTTGAAAGAAATGCAGCTTGCTGCATTGCTGCATAAAGGAACACAGCTTGATGCGTCTGCCGCAAATGCACGAGATATGCTTGATATGGCGACCGTCAACGGTGCCATGGTTCAAAAGCGCAATGATTGCGGCCGCATTTGCGAAGGGTACAGGGCAGATGCTGTTCTCATTGATCTCGATGATTGCAATACGATTCCTTCACTGGATCTGTATGCTACACTTATGTATAGTACGGATAAGTCCAATGTTTTGATGACTATGTGCGACGGTAGAATATTATTCGAAAACGGTGAGTATAAATCTATTGATATAGAACGTGTGAAATTTAATTTCAAACGTTGCGTATCTAAAATTTTTGAATAATATCAGGAGGCTGAATGTCGTATCCCCATGTAAGCTCTGCCACAGGGCAGGCGGGGACGTTGAAAAAACTTTTTTCGGGTACTGCGATACTGTCTTTATCAGCAGTAATATCCAAAATAATAGGACTTGTATATAAAATACCGCTTATAGGCTATGTTGGCGTGTCCGGTATGGCATATTTTTTGGCTGCAAACCATATTTACGTACTTCTGTTTGTTATTTCAACGGCAGGATTGCCTGTCGCTGTTGCAGTTCTTGTTGCGGAAACGATTGCAAAATGTGATTTAGGATCTGTGCGCAGAATATATAAAACTGCATTGGCGCTCTTTTTAATATTGGGCTTGTTCGGGTCAGTTATCATGCTGCTCGGTGCAAAAATAATTGCAGACATGATAGGCATTCCTAAAGCGGCAAGCAGTATTATGGCGATTTCTCCTGCTGTTTTGATGGCATGTGTTTCGGGTGCCATACGAGGATATTTTCAAGGGCATCAAATAATGATTCATACAGCAATATCCCAGGTTATAGAATCTATAGGTAAGCTGGTGCTTGGTTTAGCGGGGGCAATGTATGCTCAATCTTGCGGCATGGACAGCAGTATTATTTCTGCATATGCCATTTTGGGAATAACCTGCGGAGTTGGGCTTTCAATGCTTTATCTGATAATTGCCAAAAAGTTGTTCGACAGTAAAAATTACAAGCACATTGATAGTCTTGGTGATAATCGTACGTACTCGGTATCAAGGCTGTTATGCTTAGCATTCCCAATTACGGTGAGTGCTGCGGTGATCAGCTTGAGTGGTGTGATAGACACTGCTCTTATTCCAAATTGTCTATTGTCGTGCGGCTTTTCCGAAACAGATGCCAACATATTATATAGCTGTTATGGAAATATGGCAGTGCCAATGTTCAGCTTGACGCCGTCTCTAATAACTCCGATTGCAATGTCGATAGTTCCGTTGATATCATCTGCCCAAAGTATGGGTGACATCAAACGTTATAATAACGCTGTTTGTATATCTGTGAGAATGACACTTCTGTTTGCATTGCCGGCAGCTATAGGTTTGGTTGCTTTTTCAGAGCCTATACTTAGATTAATATTCAGCTCCGAACCTTCGGCAACAGGAATCGCGGCATCTTTGCTGTCTTTTCTTGCGCCTTCTATCATTCCGGCTTGCTTGATAACTACAACAAATGCCGTTCTTCAAGCGCGAGGAAAGGCGGGCATAACTATTTTTTCTATGACATGCGGAATACTTATAAAGCTTATATCTGAATATTTGCTGATAAGAAATCGAAGTGTTAATATATACGGAGCACCTTTAAGCACCATTTTGTGTGACATTACTGTCGTTGGTCTTAATACTTATTTTGTAATAAAAGATGTACACAGGTTGAAAAATTTCTACCGTCCCGTAATAGGCAATGTGATTGCAGCATTTGCTTCTGTAGGTGCGTCTGTCTTATTATGGAGAACTTCAGATCTGTCTTCTATGATGGGGATATCGGTTATGATTCCTATTTTGGTTGCTGCGATTCTTTATATTGTGTTTGTATTTTTATTGGGTGCAATAGACAGAGAAATGATAGAAATTATGTTTGCAAATAAAAACAAGAATAAAAAAAGGAAAATATCAAATGAACAGAGAACAGAAAATCGCATATTTGCTGGATAAGGAGCATTATAGCGCAGATGATCTTAATATGATAGTAGAAATACTGCGCGGGGAAGGCGGATGTCCTTGGGATAGGGAGCAGACGCACAAAAGTATACGCAATGATTTTATTGAAGAAACATATGAAGTAATAGAAGCTATAGAAACAGAAAATTCCAAGCTTATGCAGGAAGAGCTGGGAGATGTACTGCTTCAAGTTGTATTCCACACCGAAATAGAGCGTGAGGCAGGAAGATTTGAATTCAGCGATGTGACGGACGGTATTTGTCGTAAACTGATACACCGTCACCCTCACGTGTTTGGAGATGTAAGTGTCAGTTCATCAGAACAGGTGCTATCTAATTGGGATAAAATTAAAAGCGAAGAAAAAAGCAGAATAACGATGACCGACAAATTACGCTCTATTCCGCCTATGTTACCTGCGCTTATGAGAGCTACAAAAGTCGGCAAAAAGGCGGCATGCTTTGATTTTGCAGATGCTGAAGCTGTTTTGATCAAGTTGGATGAAGAAACGGCAGAGCTGAAAACGGCTATCGCGTCGGAATCTAAAGAGAGAGTATCGGAAGAGCTTGGAGACCTGCTTTTGACAATTACAAGTCTTGCAAGAAAGCTCGGTATAGATGCTGAGGAATCACTCAGATATGCGACAGATAAATTTATTGACAGATTTGAAAAAGTTGAAAATGAAGTTCTTAATCAAGGATTTGATATGAATGATTTGAGAATGGAACAACTGGACAAAATCTGGGATCAAATTAAGCATAATCAATAAAATCATTATAAAAACTATTGAATACATGTTCAAATTGTGGTATAATATACATGATAAAATATTATACAGAGGTACAGAACATGAATAAAAAGCAGCTTGTTAAGCAACTTGCTTCAAAATTTGGAATAAAAGAAAAAAAGGCTAAGGTTGTTGTTGAGACAATGCTTGACACTATAGTAAACGCTCTTGAAGCAGGCGAAAAGGTTCAAATAACCGGATTTGGTACGTTTGAGGTTAAGAGCAGAAGCGAACGTGCGGGGCGCAATCCCAAAACCGGTGAGACCGTTACTATTCCCGCTTCAAAATATCCTGCATTTACTGCAAGCAAATCATTGAAAGACTCTTTTAAATAAAATGAGATTAGATAAATTTTTAAAGATTTCCAGAATAATCAAACGGAGAACCGTAGCAAACGAAGCCTGTGATACTGAGCATGTGAGTGTCAACGGCAGGCGTGCCAAGGCGTCGTATGATGTAAAAGAAAACGATATAATTGAAATTACATTTGGTCAAAGAACTTTGAAGGTAAAAGTCCTTGATGTTCGCGAGCATGCCGCCAAGGCCGATGCCGCATCGCTCTACGAAGTCATAGAATAATTATGTCCGCTTCCGCATATGCTGTACCATAAACATAACGTATGCGGAGGCCTTTATGAATTTTGAAAATGAAAAACAACTGTCGTCATCGCACACCTGCAATATTCAGTCGCGCGCTCATGCGGATATTAACGGTGTTCGTGAAGTCTTGAGCTTTGATGAAAACAGCGTGGTACTTATTACCGGTTGCGGCGAATTAACGCTTGAAGGTAGCGGCATTCGAGTCGGTGCGCTTGATACGGAGCGTGGAATTGTCAGTGTTGATGGCAAGATTTCGGCACTGTATTATTCCGACGATAGCTTAAAACGGAAAAGAAATATTTTTGGACGGCGGCGTGACGGATGAATATTGATCAATATGCGCTGGCGGAGATGACGGCACTGTCGTTGCTGCTTGGGGTGTTCTTGGAGCTTTTATTTGAATTGCTCAGATTTGTCGGTGGTATTTTTTTGCCGAGGTTGTTACAGGATAAACATCCAAGTAATAACGATGCCGTTGCGATTATTTGGTTTACGGTCCGAGATATTATTTTTTCTTTGTGTTGCGGAATTGCATTTTCTGTATTTGTTTATTATACCAATGATGGTAACATAAGATTTATTGCTGTTGTCGGGACATTGGTTGGGTTTATTGCTTGTTATTTTACCGTAGGGCATTTTATTCGTAGTGTTTCAATATTTATATTGAACACGCTTTATAAATTAGTCAAGATATTGGTTTATCCGTTGAGATTAGTTGTAAAAATATTTATTGTATGGGTAATGAAGGCAGTTACATTTATTGATATGATTATTCGTCGGAATTATACATTGAGGGAAACGAAAAGATTATCTTTGTTAAAATATCGCGGAATTTATTGATTTTTTAGGAGATAAAATGGATAAGTATAAAAGAAATGTATTATTTTCAAAATCTAATATACTGTGGATAGCATCATTGATCGTCATTTTTGCTATAGCCGCCGGCATATTTATTTCCAGTATAATGGAATATCACATTTTGCGCGATGCTAAAGAAAATATTGATAAAGAAGTGGATAAGGTACAGTCCGAAATAGATAAAAAAGAGCATGACTTAAATGCGGAAATGAATGACGAGTATATTGAAAGTGTGGCTAAAGAGGAGCTTGACCTTGTCAACCCGGATGAAATAATATATCACGACGATATAAATAATTAAAAAGCTGTTGCGATGCAACAGCTTTTTAGTTTAATGACACAGCGAATTAACTGCGTCTTTATATTGAGTTAATTTGTATTGTGCTTGTTCAAAGTTTTCGGCAGATAAGAGATAATATATTTTTACCTTCGGCTCAGTTCCTGACGGGCGAATTATAATTACATCTCCATTTTCAAGACCAAATCGCAAAACATCGGAGGTAGGAAGACCGGTGGAGCGTACTGAGCCTGTAGTAATATCTTTCATTTCGCCTGTAAGGTAATCGCTTACAGTAGATATTTTCTTGCCCGCTATTTGTATTATTGATGGAGATCTGAAACCATTCATAATGGATCTCATTTTTTCTGCTCCGTCATAATCGTCAAATATCAGTTCCTGTGTTTTTTCAAGAGAATAGCCATATTTTTGATAAAGCCCTTCCAGCGCATCGGCAAGCGTCATGTTGCGAAGTTTATAGTATGCAGTCATTTCGCAAATAAGCATAGATGCTACTACAGCGTCCTTATCCCGTGCGTAAGTGCCTTTAAGATAACCATAGCTTTCTTCGGCGCCGAATATAAAACTACCATGTCCTTCGGCTTGCTTTTTCTTTATGACCTCTCCGATATATTTGAATCCCGTGAGAACATTATAAAGTGTCACATTGCTTTGCGCACATATTTTGCTCATGAGCTCTGTGGTGACTATGGACTTGACGGCATAAGGCTCTGTGGGCATATTGCCGGAACGATCGTAGGAGGTAATGATGTAGTCAAGCAAAAGGGAACCGGTCTGATTTCCGTTAAGGACTATGAATTTACCGTCTTGACCGCGAACCATTACGCCCACGCGATCTGCATCGGGGTCTGTGGCAATGATAAGATCGCTTTTAACCTTATCTGCAAGTACGATGCCTTGTGTAAAGACCTCTGGGTACTCGGGATTGGGTTTTTTGGTGGTAGGGAACTCTCCATCCGGTACTGCCTGCTCGGGAACAATGTGAAAGTGCTTTATTCCGATTTTTGACATAATCTCCGGTACAAGTTTATAGCCTGCGCCGTGAAGTGGTGTATATACTATGTTGAGATCATTTGCCGCTTCTTTGATACAGTTAAGATCAATTGCTTGCTCCATTACAGCATCAAGATATTTTTCGTCAATTTCAGGACCTATAACTGTGATCATTTGGCTTGAGATGCCTTTGTCGAACGGTACCTTTTTGATGTTAGCGATATCGACCGATTTCATGTGTATTGCAATTTCAGCAGCTTGTTCTGCAGATAACTGCGCACCGTCATCCCAATATGCTTTGTATCCGTTGTATTCCTTGGGGTTATGAGATGCGGTTATATTAATGCCGGCAATACAGTTAAGGTAACGCAATGCAAAAGACAATTCGGGGGTCGGGCGAAGTGCATCAAATATATAGCACTTTATATTATTTCCGGCGAGCACTTCTGCTGCAGTGCGTGCAAAGAACTCGGAGTTATTTCTGCTGTCGTATGCAATGACAACCGAACGGTCTTCGGCACCGATCTGCTTGATATACAACGCAATTCCTTCGGTTGCTTGTGCTACTGTATATTCGTTGATCGCGTTTGTGCCAAGCTTCATTTTTCCTCGAAGACCAGCTGTGCCGAAGTTAAGAGACGATCCGAAGCGTGCGGCTAGCTCCTGCTCATCGTCTTTAATTGAAATCAGTTCCTGTTTTTGTTTTTCAGATAAGCAAGTGAATGACATCCATTTGCGGTATTCTTCAAGATATGACATATTTGTCTCCGTTAGGTTTTATAGGATAAGTAATGGAGTTGTTCAAACAAATTTTATTTGATATTTTCAATGTGCTCTTCCAATGCACATGCCAACTGGTCGGGGCAAGAAGTAGGCTTAAAGCCGCATTTAATGCCGCGCAGACGTTTGATAACCTCATCGGTTTTCATTCCGACCGCAAGTGCTGCCACTCCTTGTGTGTTCCCGGAGCAACCGCCAACAAATTGAATGTTGGTGATCACATCATCTTGAATATCAATTATTATTTGGCGAGAACAAGTTCCTTTTGTAGTATATGTAAGTTGAGTAGTCATTATTATAAAATCCTTTCTTTATATAACATTATTGTATAATCCGAGTATTGTGTGCTGGGGAATATTTAATTTTATAAACAAAATAAATTTCATAATGCTGTCGATATCACCGTAAAGCACAGAAGATATTTCAAACGATGATTTATCATATCTTAATGGCATGGAATTTATTCTGTATATAGACAGATTAAGCAATGCAGAGACGTCTATTATATCTTTTATGGTATTGGTACGTGCAGATACAAAGCTGACTTCAATGAAACAGCTATCGCTTTCGGGAATAGCTATGTGCCGCTGGAGAAGGGCATATCGAGTGACTTGATTGCCATCGCTGTTTTCTATTTCGCACGTTGAATGTATTTTCAATTCAAACCGATCAATAATGGAATAGAAATTAGCAAGTTTTCCATCGGAGGTGTTTTCGATTGGAATAATGCATGCGTCGGCATTTCCGCTCGCTATATCATCGCAAAGCTCACCAAAAGAACTGAAAACATGTTCGCCGGTTACTGTTATGCGATTACACAGTCGAACCAATGCTTCAAGTGAATACTGATTTTTTACATACGCAACTGCATTTATTATATGATGTCCCTCGTTTTTTATAAGTATATTTTTTAAGTTTATTTTAGAGAGATCAACAATTCTGTTACAGAATTTCAAACGATCAGGTATTGTAAAATCATCATTTCGCAGAGGCATATGCTGTCGGTATAGCCGTATTATATCACGCAGTCCTGCTGTGCTGTCGATAACGCAAGGAAGCTCGGCTATTTCAAGAGCACGAAGTTCTTTTATAGTAGCTTCGCGCTCTTTTAACCGATTAAGATTAGAGACTATTATATCGGAGTTTGATCGTTCTGTCATGAGGCTGAATCAATAGTTATTTAACAGCTTATAACTGTCGGATAAAAACTCATTTAATTCTTTTTCCTCGAGTCTTCGGTGAGCCATAAGAGAAAGTTTGTAAATGTAATTGGCAACAAACGCAGATTTCTCTGTTTCTTCGTTAGCTATAAGCTGCTCGAGATGTGAATACAACGGTGCAGCGGTGTTGACTATTAATGTTTGTTCTGTAAGCGGTGCTGACGATTGTTCCGATTGTGTAATATACGAATACGCTTTCATAAAATCATCCATGCGGCGTTTGTCTTCGTTTAACGTAAGGAGCGCCGGCGCGGCGGTAGTTTTCAGCGATTCAAATTTTACATCCAACTTGTCGTTGCCGACTGCTTGTTTGAAAAGCTCTGCAATAGCGGTATTTTTGCGAATATCACTCTGATCCGTTAGTGCCGATACATCAGCATCAACGCGTACAAAACGTATATTTTTATATTCATTTTCCGCAGATGTGATAAATTGAGTATCTATAAATTGATCAAGAACAGCTACTTTTATATTTTGAGCAGTGTAAAGTGCTATATATTGAGATTGCTGGATTTTATCGTTTGTGTAGTATATAGTTTTGATACCCTTTGAATCATCTTTTGGCGGCTCTTTTTCTTCTTTTCCGATATATTCATTAATGGTTGCGTAACTACCATCTGTTAGAGGGAGCAGTATACAGTCCTTTACTCGATCAAAGAATTTGCGGTCTCTGATGGAGGCATATTCTATAAATGTTCTTATATCTCCCCAGATCTTTTCAAACTGTTCACGTTCATTGTTGCATAAAGCATTGATCTTATCAGCAATTTTTTTCACGATATGGGCAGAGACTCTTGAGACATAGGTGTTGCTTTGAAGATAGCTTCTTGACACGTTGAGAGGCAGCTCCGGACAATCTATAACGCCCTTGAGCATTATAAGGTACTCAGGTATTATTTCCTTGACATTGTCAGCTACAAAAACTTGGTTGTAAAAGAGCTTTATTTGACCTTCCAATGAGTCATATTCGCTACGCAGCTTGGGGAAATACAGTATTCCTTTGAAATTAAGAGGATAATCTGCGTTTATATGAATGCTGAACAGCGGGTCGTTGAAGTCCGAAAATACCTTGTGATAAAATTGCTTGTACTCTTCCTCGGTACAATCTGACGGACGCTTCAGCCACAGAGGCGATGTTGTGTTTATTGGGGCGGCAGAATCGACATTGTCTTCTGCCTGATTTTCAAGATAGATCTCGTACGGCATGAATGCGCAGTATTTATCGAGAAGAGCACGGATCTTATCTATATTCAAATAGTCCTTCTCGTCCTCGGTAACGTGCATTATTACAGCAGTTCCGCGTTCTTCGCGATCTGCGGCAGATATTTCATAATTTCCGTCATCCGAGCATGTCCAATGAACAGCAGGGGCGTTGGTGTACGATCTTGTGAAGATTTCCACTTTATCTGATATCATGAACGCAGAATAAAATCCAAGTCCGAAATGACCGATTATTCCGCTGCTTTGCGAATTGTCGGTACTTCCTTCGTATTTGTCAATAAATTCAAGTGCACCGGACAGGGCGATTTGACATATATATCTTTTTAATTCTTCAGCCGTCATTCCTATTCCGTTATCTTCAACAGTAAGAGTACCGGCATCTGCATTGATTTTAACGGATATTTTATATTTGTCGGAGCATTCGGTTTCGCCTAATGAGCACAAGCGGATCATTTTTGTTATGGCGTCTGATGCGTTAGATACTATTTCTCTTAAAAAAATATCTTTTTCTGAATATAACCATCTTTTTATGATAGGAAATATATGAGCAGTGTCTACTGAAATTCCGCCTTGCTCGGTGGCGTTGATGGGGTCGATCATTTTATTTATAATCCTCCGTGCTGATTACTTTTTCTTTTTAAATATACGTTTAAAGAAGTTGCCGATATTGTTTACAATACGGACTATAAGGTGTGTTTTTTTAGGCTTTGAGGCTTCCAGACGGAATTCAGAACCTTCCGAATAATAGTCTTCAAGCGTTACCGGAAGACCACGCTTCTCAAGATGGGAGTTTACCAATTTCCGAATGATCTCACTTATTACAACGAAGAACGGTACTCCCAATATCATACCTGCAACGCCGAAGTATCCACCCATTACGGTAATTGCGAAAAGCACTCCGAGCGGCGATGTGCCTGTGGATGTTCCGACAAGACGCGGCAGTATAAAGTTACCGTCTATTTGCTGAATAAGCACTATCAGAATAATGAATAATAACAGCTTTTCGGGATTAGTAACAAACACTATAAATGCTGCAGGTATTCCGCCGATAAAGGGACCAAATACAGGGATTATGTTTGTTATACCGATAATAAACGCAAGAAGCACGAAATAGGGCATATCGGTTACCCAGAAGGCCAACATACATTCCAGCGTGACCAGCAAAGCATCTAATAATTGCGCTTTGATATAGTCTCCAAAAGATTTATGGGTAAACTTAACCATTGTGGAAAATTCGGCATAGTTTTTTTCGCTCAGTAATGCGGTGCAAACTTTGCGTGCTTTGGCAAGCAGAGAATCTTTGGATGCCAAAAAATATATTGAAAAAATAAGTCCAAATACAACATTTTTTATTCCGACAGCAATGGAAGATGCATAGCTTACTATATATCCGGAGAGTGTGGAGATCAAATTGGTGGAGGTGTTGAATAAGTTGCTTACGATCCTTTGAAGATCCACCATGTTTATATAATTATCTAAATTTCCATTTTCCTGAGATGTGTTAAATTTATATATTAATTTGTTGGTGATAGTTATTATTTTATCGGTATATGACTTGAGATTTTGCATGAAGTCATTGAATCCGCTGATTATTTGGGGAATAATTATGAGCAATATGATAGTTATTATCAAAATCAAAATTATGTATGTACATAACATTGACAACGCGCGCTTTGCCTTAGGCTTGTTCTTAATGCGTTTGAATAATTTTGTATCAAATACAACAACTATCGGGTTAGCCAGGTATGCAATAGCACCGCCTATGATTACGGGAGACAAGACTGCCAATACGCGATTGATCCATGCAGATATAGTTTCATTATTAATTACTATGACGAACAATAGCGCAATAACGGCATAAACCGCTATTGAAACGGCAATTACGGTGTTTTTTTTGTTCCAATTAAATTCTTTCATGTTGAATCTCCCGAATTATTTATGTGAATGACCAAATAAAGCGGTATGTCATCCAAATGTATATAATATGTCATTTTACTACACTAATATAATTTATATTATTATATACCTTTTTTTGATTTTAGTCAATATATATTAAATAATTCTTGATTTTCATTTTTATATGTGATACACTATAAATAATTAAAAACAAGCGATAAGAGGATAAATTATGAATTGTTGCATTATTGCGGCGCCTGCTAAGATAAATTTATATCTTGAGGTGGTTTCACGCAGAGAAGATGGATATCATGAGATACTGAGTATTATGCAAACGGTATCGCTATGCGATGAGATAACTATAGAAGTAGCAGATAAATCAGGCATAGAGCTTGTATGCGACGATGACAGGCTTCCCACAGACAGAGGTAATATCGCTTATCGCGCGGCTGAGCTATTTATGAAATATGCCGATATTAAATGCGGTATCAAGATTTGCTTGCGCAAGTCCATTC
Organism: Eubacteriales bacterium; assembly: GCA_045586785.1. Lineage (GTDB taxonomy): Bacteria > Bacillota > Clostridia > Oscillospirales > CAG-272 > UMGS1002. Next base: position 33,425 of record JAZNBA010000085.1, read on the forward strand.
CTGCAGCGGCAGGACTTGCGGGTGGAAGTGCGGACGCGGCGGCTGTATTGCGCGGATTAAATAAGATATTTAATTATCCTTTTAAAGCGGATATGCTTTGTGACATGGCATCGTCGCTTGGCGCGGATGTTCCTTTTTGCGTGAAAGGAGGCTGTATGTGCGCCGAAGGAATAGGTGAAAAGCTTACGGTGTTGCCATGCATGCCGGATTGTTATATAGTAATTGCTTGTCCGGATGAGCGTGTCAGCACGCCTGCGGCATATTCGGAACTGGACCGCATATATGATAATTTCAAAAATATTAATTTTGATAAAAGCGATTATTATGTTGCAGAAGCGGCTTTGTGTCAAAAAAGTCTTGACGGACTTTGCAAAAAAATGTATAATGTTTTTGAAGAGATCCACAAGGACAGACAGGATATATCCGAGCTAAAGAGTATTATGACAGACTCGGGCGCTATAAAAGCGATGATCAGCGGAAGCGGACCATCTGTGTTTGGTATATTTGATGATATGAACAGCGCGTCACTTGCGGCAGCTCGTATCGAAGCGCGTGGTTATACAGCCTATACCTGTCATCCAATAGATAAATTAATCATATAAAGGAGACATTAAAAGTGGGAGAGATTTATAACGGACGGGGCAACGAAGCCTTTTATGACGAATATGTTGATTTTATAAACTATGTTTTCGGATTTAACGGAAACAGCCAGGATTTTAAAAAGCTGTTGCCGAAATTGTATAAAACTCAATATAAGCCGGTTGAAAACTCATATATAACCCTTGAGGACGGCAACATACGTGCGGCAGTCGGCGCATTTGATCATGAGATATCTGTTTGCGGTGATACACTGAAGTGCCGCGGAATCGGAAATGTGGCTGTACATCCGTATGCACGTTCCAAGGGACATATGAAAACGCTTATGAATATGGCTGTCAACAACATGATAACTGATGGTGTTGATCTCTCCATACTCGGAGGCAGACGTCAGAGATACAATTATTTCTCGTATGAAAAGACGGGCGTGATCTATAATTTTTCTATCAACAGTGATAACATGCGTCATGTGTTTGGTAAAGACAGAACTGCGTATCATACGCTGTCCGTGAGAAAGCTCGACGCGACTGATGACGTGGCGTTGGATGCCATAAGCAAGCTGTTATCTCAGCAAGCGTATAACCCCATGCGCGACAGAGAGCGCCTTTATGATATTCTTGTTTCGTGGCAGAATGCTCCGTGTGTTTTTGAAAAAGACGGCAAATTTGCAGGCTTCTGTATTGTTGGTGATAATAAGAAGATATTTGAGATTGTGCTCGCTGACAAGGCTGATTTTATAAACGCTATAGTTACCTTATATGACTGTATGAATGCCTCTACAATGATAGTATGCTTGCCCGCGTTTTGCCCCGAATATATAAACGCCCTTTACAGAGTTTGTGAGGGCTATGAGTTAGGCACCGAAAAGAGCTTTTCCGTTTTAAATTACAAAAACGTGCTTTCGGCATTTTTAAAGCTCAAAGCAACATATACAGAATTGCCCGAGGGTGAGCTGTCAATGCTTATTCACGGCATAGCGGGGGATGAAAAGCTGCGTATATACATTCGCGGTGATGCCGCAAGGGTTGAAGAATATGACGGTGAGGTTGATATTGAACTTGATCACATTGATGCAATAAACGTGCTGTTTTCACCGTTTTGCCCGATTCGTGACACGCTGTCGCATTTTGCGCGCATACTTTTGCCGCTTCCGCTGTGGTTGTTTTATGCAGACGCGGTGTGATTTTCTTGCTAATTGAAAACCACCGGACAGCACAGTGCTGCAGGTGGTGGTGATTTGCTGTTGCAAAAGAAGCTCTCCCGAATAATCTTGTTGTTAAAATATTTATTGGCAGGCATTCTATTGACAATGTTTATTTCCCATGATATTATATAATTAACACAATAGCATGAGGTGAATTATGGAAAATCGCTTTTTTATTAACGTTTTTGTCAGTCATACAAAACAAAACGAGCGTTCTGATTGGTTAAATAGCTTAAATGCTCAAAATTTAACAAAAGGAATTAAACAAAGTTCGAAAGCCTTGCTTTCTGCTGGCTTAATCGCCTCAATGTTAATGACTGCGGGCTGTAATAACACCACTAACAATAACTTAGATGACACAACAGCAGTTGAAACCACAACCGCGCCTGAAACTACAGCTGTAAAACAATTACTTGAAAACTATGACCCAAATTATGAGTGTGATTTTATAAGCGATTTGGGTGTGCAACTTGCCCAAACTGATAATTATAAAGACAATATGGAGATGTTTGGGAAAAGTCATTTAATGGGTATTTTAGATAGAACTAGTGTTTCTTATACTCCTGCTGGCTATTTTAAATCTTTAGGGATTAGTGATGATAATATTAATTATAACACTGGTGTTAGGGCAGATTTAGTTACTGATGATTCTCTTTATTTATTCATTTATTCTAGCAATAATTTGTTTGAAGAAACTGCAGATTATGCTAAATATGAAATCATAGAATATCAAAACTTGCCTAAAGAGCTAATAGATGATTTAATAAAGCAAAAGCAAGAAAGTGTGTATAATTATGCAAATTTGGTGCGTGCAATCTCTGAAACAAGAACGCCTAAGGTTATTACTTCTACTTATGTTTTACCAACAGGGGGTGTTAGTAAAGTTAAAGGTACAGGTGAGAATATAACGGTTGAAAGTGCTGGGGTTGTTGTGGATGAAAACGGTAAAAAAGTAATCTATGCAATAGGTAAAAATATTAATGGGCAACCAGTGCTTGCAAAATCTGTTACAAATTGGGAAGACTTTGAAAAAGAAAGGCTTAAAGAGTTAAATCAAACAGTTTCTTATCCTACTCAAACCACAAACAGATTTCAGGGTCAGGAGAACTATGAGATAATAGATGAAGGGCTATTAGCCACAAATTCTTATGGTGTTACAAGTAAATATCTAGAACCAGCAAATAATATAGAAAAAACTTCGTAAGAAATTGCGAGTTTGATGTTGGTTATTTACGGGTTGACGTTGCGGACGCTGTTTGATAAAAATGAAATTTTGATAAAAGCAATAGCCAAATTATTTTGGCTATTGCTTTTATTGCTTGTTTGTGGTAAAATATAAATATTGAATTAGAAGTGAGGTGTCCTTATGGAAACTTTTGATAGTTTTTTTGTGTCATATATGATTACTCAGAATCCCGGCATGAGTGAAACGTGGAGAGTCGTACTTATTGCGGCGTGTATCTTAGCAAGCGCGGTTATAGCTTATTTGCTCGGTAGTATCAATACGGCTATTTTACTTTCTAAAATATTTTACAAAGAGGATATTCGTCAGCACGGAAGCGGTAATGCGGGCATGACAAATATGTTGCGCACATACGGTAAAGGTGTGGCAGCGCTTACTTTTGCGGGTGATATGCTTAAGTGTGCTATCGCAATGATCATCGGATGGCTGTTGCTTGGTGTTGACGGCATGGATATTGCGGGTCTTTTCTGCGTTATCGGTCATGTATTTCCGTGTTGGTTCAAGTTTGTCGGCGGAAAGGGAATGGCAGTGACCATTATGGTCATGCTGATGACAAACTGGCAAGTGGCATTGATACTTATGACAATATTCCTCATTATTGTTTTGGGGACTAAATATATGTCACTGGCTTCTGTCATGGTATCGCTGATGTATCCGGTTTTGTTGTCCTCTTGGAATGAAATGGGCTTTATACCGATTGATAAACAACACAATGTCCTTTTTGCAGTGTTGATAACAGGTATAGTCGTAGTTATGCATCGCAAGAATATTAAGCGTCTGATAGACAAGACCGAGTCTAAAGTTTCGCTTGGTAAAAAGAAAAAGCAAACCGAGCAAGAGGCGGAATCTGATATTTCGGATGCTGTTTCGGAGGAAGGTAAGCCTATGACGGCAAGCTATCGCCGTCAGTTGAACAAGAAAAATAAAAAGGGGAATAAAAAATGAATTCCATAGCTATCGAGGCATCTACTCGTTTGGCTGAACTCATAATACTTGCGGCGCAACGCGGTGTATTGAAAAAGGCAGTGCTGTCAAAGCCGGATGATATAGATATCAAGCGTGCAGAGCTTAGGCGTATTACACTGTCGCGTGGCGAGGCGATCCAACTTGAGATATTCACGTCCGACAACAAGGCGCATCACCGCAATATAATGTTGCCGTGTGAGGCAGAGGACATTGAATCAATAATTGCTTGCTATAAGCAGATAAATCTGTTGACTACTGCGGGGGACTGCGAATACAGACGTTCAAAGTCGGGTAACTCAACTATCATCGGTGATAAGAAACTGTATGATTCAATTATGAAAGGGCAGTCCGATGTAGCCAAAGCTCAAACAAACGACAGAAAAAAATCTCACATTTTAAGCGGAAATGAACCGTTTTTGAAGCTTTTGGGCGTGAGCGATGCCAATGGACGGGTATATGATAAAAAGCAATCAAAATTCAGGCAGATAAATAAATTTCTTGAACACGTAGAGCAGATTGAAAAATATTTGCCGAATGACAGCATACGTATATGTGATCTTTGCTGCGGAAAAAGCTATCTTTCTTTTGCCGTGTATCATTATTTTTCCGTGATAAAGGGTATGAACGTCAATATGACAGGTGTGGACTTGAAGTCGGATGTGATCGAGTACTGCTCACAAATTGCAAACAAGCTTGGGTTTGGTGGTTTAAGTTTTGTATGCGGTGATATTAATGATTATTATACAGACAGCTTGCCGCAATTGGTTATATCGCTTCACGCTTGTGATGTTGCTACGGATATTGTGCTTAACAAGGCGGCTGAGTGGGAAGCCGACGTTATATTATCAACGCCGTGCTGCCACCATGAGCTTAATCACACGCTGAATTGTCCCGAGCTTGATTTTATCGCGGAGTATTCTATGCTTCGTCAAAAGCTTTGTGACGCGGCAACGGATGCTATGCGTCTCAAGTTGCTTGAAGCAAAGGGATATTCTACTGCCGCTCTTGAGCTGATTGACCCCGAGGAAACACCGAAAAATATTATGCTTCGTGCTATCAAACGAAAAGGATTTGATAAAAATGGTGCAGAGGCACAGCGATTAATGCAGAAATATATTGAAATAAAAGACTTTTTGATTAGAAAATAAATAAAAGAAAGCCATAGACGGATTTTGTCTATGGCTTAAATTTTTAGTCTAAGTAGCCGAGTCTGTACAAAAGCTCTGCTGTAAGAACACCGCCGCCGGCTGCGCCGCGGAGCGTGTTATGAGAGAGACCGACAAATTTATAATCAAACAGTGTATCTTCGCGAAGTCTGCCTGCGCAAACGCCCATACCGCCGTAAATGTCGCGGTCAAGACCCGCCTGAGGACGGTTATCTTCCTCAAAATATGTGATGAACTGCTTGGGGGCGTGGGGAAGCCCAAGCTCTTGGGGTAACCCGCGGAACTCTTTCCAAGCCTGAAGTATCTCCTCCTTGGAGGGCTTGTTTTCGAAGCTGATGAATACGGCTGCTGTATGACCGTCTGTAACGGGAACACGGATGCACTGCGTTGTAATAAGAGGACTTTGCGCCTTAACGATAGTGCCTTTTTCAATTGTTCCCCAAACGCGCAGAGGCTCCTGCTCGCTCTTTTCTTCTTCTCCGCCAATGTAGGGAATTATATTGTCCTGCATTTCGGGCCACTCGCGGAATGTTTTACCTGCACCGGATATAGCCTGATATGTAGTAGCAACAATACTTGTAGGCTTGAATTTGAGCAGGGGAGTTATCATGGGAACATATGACTGGATAGAGCAATTGGGTTTAACCGCGATAAAGCCGCGACGAGTTCCAAGGCGCGCGCGCTGTGCCTCGATTACCTTGAGGTGATCGGGGTTGATCTCGGGGATTATCATAGGAACGTCTGGAGTCCAGCGGTTTGCGGAGTTGTTGGAAACTACGGGGATCTCTGCTTTGGCGTAAGCTTCTTCAAGCGCAAGTATTTCATCCTTTTTCATGTCAACTGCGCAGAAAACAAAGTCTACAAGCTTTGCCATTTCGTCTATATGTGATGCATCAATAACTGTCATAGATGCGGCAAATGCGGGCATTGGAGTTTTAAGCTTCCAGCGACCGTTGAGTGCTTCCTCATATGTTTTTCCGGCAGAACGGGAGGATGCTGCAAGTGCGGTGACTTCAAAATAGGGATGGTTATCAAGCAATGTCAGAAATCTTTGACCTACCATGCCTGTTGCGCCGATTATACCGGCTCTGAGCTTTTTCATAGATTTATCTCCATTATGCAAAAAATTTAATAAAAATATAATATCACATTATTTAGCTAAAATCAATATGTATTATGAACAATATTTATTTTTGGTGCACTGTTTTATATATATCATTTTTCGGTACACCTCGGTCATGCGCCACATTCTTTATGGCATCACGAATATCTATACCACTACTTGTATAATATTCAAGATGCTGTTCAACGGTCATTTCTTGCCAAAAGCAATCAGAGGCGGTAGATTCAGCACCGGATACGACCAGAACGTATTCGCCTCGCGGTTGATTTTCTTCGTAATGTTTTATTGCATTACCGAGTGTAGTTCGTATAGTTTGCTCGTTTAATTTTGTCAACTCACGGCAAAGCGTGATTTTTCTGCTTTCTCCAAATGCTGCGGAGAGATCTGATAATGTAGCTTTGAGTTTATGAGGTGCTTCATGAAAGATCATGGTGCGACCTTCATTTTTTAAGGCATCCAATCGCGCACGGCGTTCCGCTTTTGCTGTGGGCAAGAAGCCTTCGAAGCAAAAGCGCGCTGTGGCAAGACCGGAAAGTGTAAGAGCGCATATGGCTGCACACGCGCCGGGAACGGATATGACGGTTATATTATTATCGGCGCACAAACGCACAAGATCTTCTCCGGGATCGCTTATGGCCGGAGTGCCGGCATCGGTTATAAGCGCGCATGATTCGCCTTGAGAAAGACGTTGTACAATAATTTGACCGTGCTCTCGTTTGTTATGCTCAAAATACGATACCATTGGTTTGGAAATGCCGAAATGCGTTAATAAACGCAAAGAATTTCGAGTGTCCTCGGCGGCTATGAAATCCACTTCGGATAAAACTTTGAGAGCGCGTTCAGATATATCAGAAAGGTTGCCAATGGGGGTTGCTACTAAATACAAGCAACCTTCAAGTGTTATGTTTTTTTCGCTTGATATATTTTTGGACATTTTGTTAAGACCGCCTTTCTTTGGTACGCACATGCAGTTTTTCGAATATACTTTAATGAGAAGAAAAAATTTGCGAGGGTAAATATGGCAATAAAAATTTATATTGATCAAGGCCACAATCCTGTAAATCCGAATGCGGGAGCAGAGGGCAATGGAATTCGTGAGCAGGATGTTGTATATACTATAGGGCAAGAGTTAGCGGCACTGTTGCGTAATGACGATAGATTTGATGTAAAGCTATCACGTCCTACCCCAAATACCCAGCTCGGTGTTTCCAATACTACCAGCTTAGCAGCACGCGTTAATGATGCGAATTCATGGGGAGCTGATTATTTTATCAGCTTACACACAAATGCTTCTGATATTTCAAGTGCAAGTGGCAGCGAAGCGTTTGCATATTCTAGAACTTCTGAGGGATTTGCACTTGGACAACGCATACTTTATTGGCTGAATAATATTACAGGACTTACAAACAGAGGTGTTTTTGCGCGTCCGGGACTTTACATATTGCGTAAGACACAAATGCCCTCTGTGCTTGTCGAGCTTGGCTTTATCACCAACTATTATGACGCTAATCTTATGAATACACGCCCCGACTTGTTTGCGCGAGGCGTGTATTACGGTTTGCTTGATTATTTTGGATTACTTTGAAGCTTTAATAAGAATACGTATTGCCTCGACAGCAGCTTTTATGGCAGGTGAGGTATCATGATTTTCGTCGTTTGCTGTGTCAAGACCTGCATTGGCACGCTCTTGGTTCCACACTACACTGAAAACTGCGCCTGTTTTTATTCCAAGCGATGCTCCTACTGTAAACAGAGTAGAGGCTTCCATTTCACTTGCAAGAACGCCAAGGCGTTTCCAAGCCTCCCATTTGTTGTTTAATTCATTGCATGTCGGCATTCTGTTAGGAGAATGCTGACCGTAAAATGAGTCCTTGCTTTGTACTACACCAATGTGGTGAGGCAAATTCTGCTGTGTTACAGCTTGGAGCAGCGCGAACATCACGTTAGCGTCGGAGACAGCGGGGAATTCTATAGGAGCATATTCGCGGCTTGTCCCGTCCTGGCGCACGGCACCGGAAGCAATAACAATATCACCACTATGAACATTGAGCGAAATTCCTCCGCATGTTCCTACACGTATCATGGTTGTAACGCCGCAGGCGGCGAGCTCTTCCACGGCGATTGCTGTAGAAGGACCGCCAATACCTGTTGAGCAAACTAAAATACGTTCGCCTTCAAGTGAGCCGCTCCAAATATTATATTCGCGATTGAAACTTATCTGTTCCGCTTTGTCAAATAATTGAGCAATTTTTTGGCAACGTCCGGGATCGCCGGGAAGAATTGCGTATTTTGCTCCATCATTTTGAGAAATATTAATGTGGTATTGCAGAGTATGGCTATCCAACATAGAAATAAATGCTCCTCCCGGTAATTAGTTCTTTATTGAAATAGAAAATAGAGGGGTATATTATTAAAGCAACATTTGTTAGTTTATTGCAATATCATATGAGAAGTCGAAGCAGTCGCCCGGAGTCAATCTGACCATTTCGGGCTTAGTCGCGATATCTTCGGGTTTGCCGTCGGCACCGGGAAGACCTATCCATGGTTCCATGCAGACGAAGGGAGCTTCTGTGAGGTTAGTATGCCACAGGCCAAAATATCTTACTTGCGGGCATGTCAAAGTTACAGAACGACTGTCCTTATCAGATGCAAGTACAAATGTCGTGGGAACATCTTTGAAGAAAATAGCATCATTGTCAAACAGACTGTGCTTGAGGTCAATATAGCGTCCGTCTCTGAGAGGATATTTTTCATATTCGCCGGTTACCAGGCATGCCTTTGAAAATACCATTTGCGAGAGATTGCCAATGTTCCCAAAGTCTATGTAATAATCATCGAACTTCAGGCCGTCTGCAAGCGGAACATTGAAGCCGGGATGACCTCCTGTGGAGAAGGGCAGTATTTTATCGCCATTGTTTGTAACAGTAGTGAGGCAGTGAACGGAATTTTCCTTGAGAGTATAACTGATTTTCAATTCAAAATCAAAGGGGAATATTTTTTTTGTTTCGTCATTGCCGATGAGTTTGAACCTCAGCGTGTCATCTGTTTTAGACTCCAGTTCGAATTCGGTGAATCGTGCAAATCCGTGACAGCGCATTTCGTAAGTTTGGTCTTCACAGGTATATTTGTTTTCGAACAATCTTCCGCAGACGGGGAAAATATTTGATGCGCGTGAATTCCAATAGGGGGCAGTGCCTTGCCATAGATATTCTGTTCCGTCAGTGCTTTTGATAGAAAACAGCTCAGCGCCACAGGTGTTTACCGCAATGGATATTTTATCGTTATGAATTTCGTGTATCATAGCATACTCCTTTTGTTTTTTATAATAATATTATAACATATGTTGCCGATAAAATCAATAACAATACAGAGGATAAACGTTGGATAAAATTATAAATTTAAACACGGGTATTATATCGGCTGCGTCTGCGGTCGGTCGAATGGAAGCTGACGGACCGCTCGGAAATTTGTTTGATATTAAAGACGAAACCGATAAATACGGAATGGATAGCTTTGAACGAGCAGAGGCTGCAATGCAACGTGCGGCTATGAATGTTGCTATTTCGAAGGCAGGAGTATCACCGACTAAGATAGAGGCGCTGTTTGCAGGTGATCTTATGAATCAATGTACAAGTTCTGCATATGGAATGCTTAGCTTTGACATTCCTTATTTTGGACTTTATGGCGCATGTTCTACTGCGGCTGAATCTATAATGTTGGCAGCTATTACGACCTCTACCGGAATATTTGATTGCGCCGCGGCAATTACATCGTCTCACTATTGTACTGCAGAGCGCCAGTACCGTTCACCGCTTGAATATGGCGCTCAACGTCCGCCTACCGCGCAATGGACTGTTACGGGCTCGGGCGCATTCGTGATAGGAAAAAACGGAAATGTTCGTATTACAGGTGCATTGCCCGGTATTGTTCATGAGAGGGGGATTCATGATGCCAATAATATGGGGGCTGCTATGGCTCCTGCGGCGGCAGATACGATACTTCGATATTATGCGTACTGCGGCGGTAATTTGGACGGTATTGATATGATAGTTACAGGGGACCTTGGAAAAGAAGGTCTTGAGATATTAAAAGATCTTGTTGGAAGAGATAAGACTGATATTATATCAAAGCTTGATGACTGTGGAAAAATTATATATGATCTTGAAAGTCAGGATGTGCATTGCGGAGGGTCCGGCTGTGGATGTTCGGCGGTTGTGCTTGCCTCATATTTATTGCCACAATTAGAAAATGGTAGTATTAATGGTCTGTTATTTATTGGAACAGGGGCGATGATGAGTCCTATGACTATCCAACAGGGTGAGGGAATACCTGCTATTGCCCATTTGATCAAGTTTGAAACCGGGAATAAAAAATATGATTATAGAATATATTAAAGCATTTGTTTTTGGTGGCTTATTATGTGTTATAGCTCAAATTCTGTTGGATAAGACTAGATTAACACCGGCAAGAATACTTGTGGGGTACGTAGTTGCGGGGGTTGTTTTAGGCGCAATAGGCGTGTACGCACCGTTTGCAGATTTTGCAGGCGCAGGCGCAACTACGCCCTTGACAGGATTTGGATATATTATATTTAAGGGCATTACCGAGGATGTAGATAAAAACGGTTTGCTTGGCATTTTTACAGGTGCGCTGCGAGCTGCGGCCGGAGGAACAGCCGCAGCATTGGTGTTTGGATATATGATGGCGATGTTTTTTAAGAGCAGATCCAAAGCTTGATTTTTAAGTATTGCTATCGCCTGTAAAAGCATTAAAAAGTTTTTCCAACGCGCCTTTTTCAATTCGGCTGACATACGATCGGGATATCCCCAGTATGTCAGCTGTTTGTTGTTGAGTGTATTGGCATGTGTTGTATAAGCCATATCGCATTATAATTATTTGTCTTTCTCGTTTTGTAAGCACTGTATGGATATATTTTAACATTCTATCGGTCTGCATTTTAAGATCGACCTCATCGGTTATTGAATCTTCGCAACTTATGACATCTATATATGTAAGAGGATTACCGTCACGATCCATATCTATAGTTTCGTTTATTGAAACCTCGTTTGATAGTTTTTTTTGAGAGCGAAAGTACATTAATATTTCATTCTGTATGCATTTAGCAGCATATGTGGCAAATTTGGTATGTTTACTTCCGTCAAAGCTGTCTACCGCTTTAACAAGTCCTATGGAACCAACGGATATAAGGTCTTCTTGCGACTTGCTTCCAGAATAATATTTTCTTACTATATGAGCCACAAGCCTGAGATTATGAAGTATTAATTTTTGGCGCGACTGCGTATCACCGGATTTCATGAGTTTAAAATACTCGGCTTCTTGTTCAGGTGGTAAAGGTGGCGGAAAGGATTGAGTGTTACCAACACTCAACATCAATCCAAGAAGATGCGAGAAAACAGAAAAAATATAAGTAAACATAATTACCTCCGATATTCTTTTTTGATAATATATGGTCTATATGCTTGTCAAGTTGCTATTAAAATATAATATTATATTTTAGCAAGTAGTTATATTGACAATTTAGGGCAAAAGTGATAAAATAAAAAAAATAATGAAGAATAGAGGTAATCATATATTATGAAACAGTTAATAGGTAACGCTGTTGTTGGACAGTCAGGAGGCCCGACTGCTGCTATTAATGCAACGTTGGCAGGCGTTATCCGAGGCGTTAAAGAAAATGTCCACAACGGAAGTATTCGCACTCTTTACGGTATGCGTAATGGTGTTGAGGGCTTGCTCGAAGAGAGATTGGTAGACCTTACTGAGTTCTTTGCAGATGATGCTAAAATAACAACTCTTGAAAACACACCTGCAGCAGCACTCGGTTCTTGCAGAAAGAAACTTCCTGATCCGGAAAAAGACACAGAAGTTTTCGAAAAATTATTGTCTATTTTTAAAAAATACGATATACGTTACTTTTTCTATATAGGTGGTAACGATTCTATGGATACCGTTGCCAAACTGTCGGCATATACCAAGGGACACGATTATGAAATGTGCATTATGGGTATTCCAAAGACAATTGATAACGACCTTGTAGTTACCGATCATACACCCGGATATGGTTCAGCGGCAAAATATATAGCTGTAACAATGCAGGAAATATTGCGGGATTGTGCCGTATATACTACCAAAGCGGTCACTATTGTTGAGATAATGGGTCGTGACGCAGGATGGCTCACAGCGGCATCGGCTATTGGACGCAATGTTAGCGGCTTTGGACCGGATCTTGTTTATCTGCCAGAGCGCAACTTTGATATGGATGAGTTTTTTGAGGATCTTAATGACATATTAAATGATCATCCTAATGTGGTTGTCGCGGTATCCGAGGGCATTCATTTCGCGGATGGTACGTATGTTTGCGAGGGAACAAGCAGTGGTGCAGTAGACGTATTTGGACACAAGGCTCTTTCCGGAACGGGCAAAGCATTGGAGTTGGCCGTTAAGGCTAAGCTTGGTTGTAAGGTTCGTTCTATAGAACTGAATCTTCCTCAACGTTGCGCGGCTCATCTTGCTTCCAAAACAGATATTGATGAATCTGTGTGTGTAGGAAGAGCGGCCGTTAAAGCGGCGTCTGAAGGTGTAACACGTCAAATGATGACTATTGAGAGGGTTTCTACTTCACCGTATGTTACACGAATTTCACATTCCGATGTTTCTGAAATTGCAAATAAGATAAAATGGGTAGATGAGAAATTTATCAATACTCGCGGCAATAATGTTACCGATGAATGCGTTGAGTACCTGTTGCCGTTGATTGAAGGAGAAACTAATCCCGAATATAAATACGGCATCCCGCTCCACCTCACAATTCAGTAAATTATACATAAAAGACGGCATTGTATTACGATGCCGTTTTCCATTTATTTTAGTGTATGTAACTGTTCTAACAAAGTTAAACTATATGTGATAAAACAGTAAAGGAACAACGTGTTATGTTTAAATTGACAGATGATTACGAGCAAAATGTAGAATTTTTTGATGAGAAATTAAATGTTAAAAATAATTTTGATATTTTAAAAAAGAAACTTAAGATTGGCTCGGACGATGTTACATTATACTATATAGATGGCTTTGTTAAGGATACGGTAATGCAAAAGCTGATGATGCACTTCCTGTCGATGGATGGGGTTGGTAGTGGAGAAGCGGCGGCACAACGTTTTGCAGATGAAAAGCTTCCGTATGTAGAGGTTGAAGCAACTCAAGATGTTGATACTATGGTCAAGATGGTTATGTCCGGCGCTTCTCTTATGCTTGCTGCAGGTTTTGGATCCTGGGCAATTATAATTGATTCACGGTCATATCCTGCACGTGACACAGCAGAGCCCGGAGATGATAAGGTCATGCGAGGTGCTCGCGATGGATTTGTTGAAACGCTTATTTTTAATACAGCGCTTATTAGAAGGAGAATAAGGGACGCTTCGCTTGTAATGAACTATATGAGTATAGGTAAATCATCTCAAACAGATGTAGTTATCTGTTACTTGAGAGGTAAAGCGGATGAAGAATATGTACAACAACTTAAAGACAGACTTTCTTCAATAAGAACAGAATCATTGACAATGGGGCATGAATCGTTGGCTGAGTGTTTGATCCCAAATAAATGGTATAACCCATTTCCAAAGATACGTACCACAGAGCGCCCGGATTCGGCGGTTGCACAATTATTGGAGGGAAGTGTATTGATCATATGTGACAATACTCCCGAAGTAATGGTGTTACCAACTACAATTTTTGATTTTCTTCAGGAGACAAATGATTATTATTTTCCGCCATTAACTGGATCCTATTTGCGCATCGTCCGTTATACAGTATTTATATTGACGCTTTTGCTCATTCCTACGTGGTATCTTTTGATCAGCAATCCACAAATTTTGCCACCTTGGCTTGGTTTTGTTGTTCCAAGTGACACGGGTAAGTTGCCGATATTAGTACAATTGATACTTGTTGAATTTTTGATTGATGGATTACGTATGGCATCGATGAACACACCGGATATGCTATCAAATTCGTTATCTATAGTTGGGGGACTTATCTTAGGTGATTTTGCGGTTGAAATAGGTTGGCTAATACCGGAAGTAATACTATATATGGCGTTTGTTGCTATAGCTAATTTTACTCAGCGTAATTATGAGTTAGGGTATGCGTTTAAATTTATGCGTATACTTGTGCTTTTGTTGACTGCGATATTTAATGTGTGGGGATATATAGGCGGATTAATACTGGTTGCGATCTTGATCTGCACAAATAAAACCATAAATGGTAAGAGAAGATATCTGTATCCGCTTATACCGTTTAATGCACGTGCATTTAAATCTATGATAGTGCGAGTGAAAAAACGAGATGTTTACTGAAATATCATTTGTTTTGGATTATATAATAAAACGCCACCATGCGGTGGCGTTTTATTATATGTAATTATTGCTCTGTGTTTTGCAGTTCGTCTAATTTTTGCTTGATTTCTTTCATGTCTCTGAGCATTTCTTCATTTTTTCGGGGATCTCTTAGCAATGCTGCAGGGTGATATACGGCGGTCATAAGAAATTTACCTTTTTCAACCCAAGTACCGTGCTCGCGCGTTATTTTATAATCGGGTTTTATTAAGCGCATTGCGGCTATTCTGCCTAAACATACAATTATTTGTGGCTGTATGATACGTACCTGATCGCGCAAATAGTTGATACAAGCGTCTTCCTCTTGTGGTAGCGGATCGCGATTTTTAGGAGGGCGACACTTTAAAATATTTGCAATATAAACATCGGAACGCTCAATGTCTACCGCAAAGAGAAATTTGTCAAGCAACTGACCGGCGCGCCCCACAAAAGGCGTTCCACTGAGATCCTCTTGCTCTCCGGGTGCTTCTCCAACAAACATAAGTCGGGCGGTTGGGTTACCCGTTCCGAAAACGCAATTTGTACGTGTTTCATGAAGAGGGCAGTTGGTACAATCTTTACATACATTATACAATTGATCTAGTTTATTCATTTTTTTTAATAGCCTCTCTTTTGACTTTACCTAATTATATCAAAAAACTAATGTAATATCAATAGGTTTTAAAAAACTGATAATTTTTCAATCGCACAAGTTTCACAAATGACTTTTCCGTGTTCATTTATGTAAGGCATGGTGCTTTCAAACGATAAACTATATCCGAATTCATTTATCATATTGTTTAAATGTGATATATCCAATCCATCTTCCGGAGTTAATAAAAGGTAGCATGTTCCCATTTCATCTATCCAAGTTTTGCTATCCAAATGGTATGCATACGATCCTATAAGGCGACATGCCAATATCATATCGTGTAAAGTCTTAAAAGAAAATATCATCGGGTCGTATTTAGATTGTTTTGTTTGCAAGGCATGACATTTTGAAGTGCATAAGGAAGCTATTTTGGTTACATACATTTCGCACCCTCCTTCTTTAGATGGATAGAGCTGTATAAAAACTTTGTCGCTTGCAGCATCAAATCCGGTTTTATGCTTGGCTTCATCGAGTATGTCCCAAAATGCTCGTCTGGTTTCGGTATTATTATAGTTTGCGCAGTTGCAATCAAGACGGTAGTGTTCCATGTCTGAATTGTTTAGTATTATCTTGAGCTTGGTGTCGTTTATTAGAATAAGTTCCATTTCCAATCTCCCTTGAAAGTTATCTATAATGTAATTATAATCTATATGTATCAAAAATGTAACCCCTAAAATAATGGAAATACGTTGATATTACATTGACGAATTAAAAAAAATATGGTAATATTAATTTATCACTCAGCGAAAGGAGACCGATGGTGAGATACAACCGATTGACGCACGAAGTGGAGATTACTGTCGGTGATCTTTGCACTTTGAACACAGATGCCAATTTTGCCGATATGACGAGTATGCTCGGGTATACTGAGCAGTGTTCTGTCGAATCTGAGACGATATGTTTTAAATATAAACACGATGGAATTGTTTTTTCGCTGAGAGGTGAACTATTAAAGCGTGGGGATGTATTGTTTGAAACAACCGCACGGTCGTCTGATGGTAATATATTGCCGGTAAAACAGCATACTTGCATTATGGCATTTGTATATTGCAGTATGCAAAATTATAAAGATGTGTCGGTTGAAAGTGTTGTTTTGGGCGACGATGGAGTATTGTCCGATGTGTTTTTAAGAAATAAAACATATGCATCGTTGGAGAAATTATTTATACGCAAGCTATCACGTTTGATACCTCTCGCAAAGATGCTGCAAGAACGCGGAGAAACAATATTACCTTATAGTTCAGACGTGAAATTTCCTTATCCTGCTCTGCGAAAAGGTCAGCGCTTGATGATGACAGAGTGCTATGATGCAATGTCAAGAGAAAAAAGATTATTTGTGCAAGCGCCTACAGGCATCGGCAAAACTATTTCGGTGCTGTATCCGGCTGTTAAATTTCTTGGTAGCGGTAAGTGTGATAAAATATTTTATCTTACCGCTAAAGGTAGTACACAAGCAGAGGCGTATCGGGCTGCCGGAGCTTTATTTTCAACCGGTGCACATCTAAGAACTATTGTGATATCTGCTAAAGAGCAGATTTGTTGTTGTCCCGAATGTATGACGAGTGGGATTTGCGATGCCATCACTTGCAAGTTCGCCAAATACTCAGAGGAGGAGATGGGTGAGGCGATTAATGATTTATTAGCATTGCAAAATGGGTATGAAAAGAATGTCGTTATTAAAATGGCAATAAAACATAAGGTATGTCCATATGAATTGTCTCTTTGTTTAGCTGAGTTTTGCGAGATAATTATTGCTGATTATAACTATATTTTTGATCCTTCGGTTTATTTCAGGCGTTTTTTTGCGGACAGGGACCGTACTGATCAATACGTATTTTTAGTGGACGAAGCGCACAATTTGGCAGATAGAGCAAGAGAAATGTATTCTGCGGAGTTGTCGACACATTTGTTTAAAAAATTACATGACGAGATTGCGCATGCTTTACCGCAACTTGCAGAACAATTAGATAATGTGTTGGCTCAAATGGAAAAAATGAGATGTTTGTGCGCTGATAGTTTGACAAAAGATGAATGGGGCATAGAAAGAGGATTTTATCTCAGTCAAGAGCGTTACGATAATTTGGACGAATGCCTGGAGACATTATATCGGTCTCTTGTATTAAACATGAGAAAGGGAAGAACGACGCCTTTTTATCGGGGAATGGCTACATTGTATCATGATATAAGTAAATACATAACAATATCTAATTTATACATCGACGGTTCTGTGTTTTATTGTGATGTTGAGGGAGATAGTATTCGAATAAAATCTATCTGCATAGACCCGTCTAAAATGTTGGATGAAAGAATGAGCTGGGCTAAATCATCTATACTGTTTTCCGCAACACTGACGCCTCAAGATTATTTTATTGATATATTGGGCGGTGGTCCAAAGGCTGTGGGACTTGCTTTAAAGTCTCCGTTTGATGATGATAATTTGTTTTTAGCCGCAGTTGATGATGTTAGTACAAGGTATGAGGATCGTCCCAAAAGCGTAGGTCGCATAGTGTCGTATATTGCAGCAACTGTTAGCTGCAAAAAAGGAAATTATATGGTCTATTTTCCGTCTTATGAGTATATGGATAATGTGGCATCACTTTTTGAGAAAAAATATCCTAATGTTCGAATTATGTTGCAAACACGTCACATGACAAGAGAAGATAAGCAAGCATACATCGATGAATTTCGCGCAAATGATGGTTTGATGCGAGTGGGATTTTGTGTACTCAGAGGCAGCTTTTCGGAAGGAATAGATCTGCCGGGTAACAGCTTGATAGGCGTAGTAATAATAGGAGTCGGCATCCCCGGCATTTCAAGCGAAAGAAATATTATGCGTGATCATTTTGACGTTGTTGGTGAGCGAGGGTATGATTATGCATACACCTATCCGGGAATGAACAATGTTTTGCAAGCTGCAGGTCGAGTTATACGGAGTGAGTCGGATTGTGGTGTGGTGGTGCTGTTGGACGATAGATATGCCACAGAAAAATATAACGAGATGTATCCTGAACATTGGTCAAAAATGAAACATTTTTGTCAGCCCGTTTCACTAAATGATGAAATAAAGCGATTTTGGCGCGATAAAAGTTCAAAAAATGCAAAAAACAATAATTAAAATTGCAAAAAGGTGTTGCTTTTTAGAAAAAAATATGATATAATACAATTCGGCGGTGTCATTTTGCCGCCGAATTTCATTTTATATATATAGGTACTATGCGGAGGTGCACCTTGGAATATAAACTTATGAGTCCTACTGAGATTTCCATTGAGCGCGATGGTTTAGTTCGTCGCTACAGGGAATATCAAAAAATGAAGTTGAATCTTGATCTGTCTCGCGGCAAGCCCGGTCAAAAACAGCTTGATATGCTGACGGGAATGTTAGATTGCATTTCCGAGGCATCAGACTGCCGTTCCGAGACGGGATTTGATTATAGAAATTATGGTTTGCTTGACGGTGTTCCGGAAGCTAAGAAGATATTTTCTGACTTGCTTGGCATAGATAAGGACATGATAATGGTTTGCGGTAATTCATCACTTAACCTCATGTATGATGCTATGGCGCGTGCAATGTTGTACGGTGTTGCCGGCGGAAACGGTCCTTGGATAAAAAATGCCAAAAATAAATTTTTGTGTCCTGTGCCCGGATATGACAGACATTTTGCGATTTGCGAATCGTTGGGCATAGAAATGATAAATGTTGCCATGACTCCCACAGGCCCCGATATGGATGAAGTTGAACGTTTGGTTTCAGGTGATGCTGATATAAGAGGTATATGGTGTTGCCCCAAATATTCTAATCCCGATGGCTATACATATTCTGATGAAACAGTTGAACGCTTTGCTAAATTGAAGCCTGCATCACCTGATTTCAGAATTTTTTGGGATAACGCATATGCGGTTCATGACCTGTATGACAATGATAGGGATGAACTCGCTGATATTTTTGAGGCTTGCCGACGTCACGGTAGTGAAAATTCTGTCTTCTACTTTGCATCTACTTCTAAAATATCATTCCCGGGTTCGGGGGTAGCAATTTTGGCGGCCTCTGTTGAAAACCTGAACCAGATCAAAAAGATCATGGGTGTTCAGACTATAGGTTTTGATAAGATCAACCAAATAAGACATGTGCGTTATTTTAGAAATGCAGATAATATACGAGAGCATATGAAAGTATTGGCGTCTATTATTAGACCCAAGTTTGATATTGTCAATAAAGTCCTTGTGGATGAGATAGGTGATACAGGCGCCGCTCATTGGAACAGCCCTAAGGGCGGATATTTTATAAGCTTGTATACGATGGATGGCTGTGCGCGTCGCGCGTTTGAACTTGCTTCTCAAGTGGGCGTTAAAATGACCCCTGCCGGTTCGGCATATCCTTACGGCAAAGATGCACACGATAGTCATATAAGAATTGCTCCAACGTATCCTTCTGATGAAGAACTGATAATTGCAATGCACGTTTTCAGCGTCTGTGTAAAATTGGCTGCTGTTGAAAAGTGCACGGGAATTACATCACAAATATGAAAGTAACTCAAGCAAATTGTAATCCATTCCCTAATAGTGACACCAACAAACGATATTACACATATGAGTATTATTTGAGGAATACGTTTGGCGGTAAGTGTGCAAAGCTTCCTGTTGATGCGGGCTTTACTTGTCCCAATATTGACGGGAGGTGCGGCGTTGGTGGTTGCATATATTGCTCATCCAAGGGGAGCGGCGATTTTGCCGGCTCCCCTGAGTTGCCTATTTTGCAACAGTTGAAGCAAGTTGCAGATAGATTGAGCTCTAAATGGATGACTAAAAAATATATAGCATATTTTCAAGCACATACTAATACGTATGCGCCCTTGGATGTACTGAAAAAGAAGTATTCCGAAGCACTTGCATATCCGGGCGTTGTGGGACTTAACATAGCAACTCGCGCAGATTGCTTGTCAAGCGATACGGTAGAATACTTGGCAGAGCTTTCTGAAAAGACTGTGCTTACTGTAGAGCTTGGACTTCAAACCGCTTGTGACGAAACGGCTCGCATTATTAACAGAGGGCACACATACGCTCAATTTGAAGATGGATATGGGCGATTGCGCACGGCAGGGAAAAAAATAAACATATGTATACACTCTATTTTGGGTTTACCCGGTGAAGATGAACTGATGATGAAGCATACTGCTAATAAAATAGCAGAACTGCATCCGGATCAGGTTAAAATACATTTGCTTCATGTTTTGCGCGGAACACGGCTTGGAGATATGTATTTAGCAGGAAACTATGTTCCGCTGGAACGCGAAGAATATATAAAATTGGTGGCAGATACACTTGAGCTTTTACCGCCGGATATTGTAATAGCGCGTTTGACAGGTGATGGCGCGGCAAATGATCTTTTGGCACCGGAGTGGAGCCAAAAAAAGACAACCATTATAAACGATATAGATAAAACTTTATATAGCAGAAACAGCATGCAAGGTGCAAGATATGTGGGAAATACAAAATAAACAAAATTCAAACGGCGATTTTTTATTCGCCGTTTTTTTATTTTATATAATAAAATAAAATAAAAATATTTGCAAACCTATTGCAATCTTATAAATTTTGTTATATAATAATATAAAAGTGGTTGAAAGTGGTTTGAAATGATTAAAAATGTAGGCGGAGGTTCAAATGTTATCAGGAACTTATAAGTATGTGCTTGATCCTAAAAACAGAATATTTGTGCCTGCCGGCTTTCGCGAAGAATTGGGTGCGTCGTTTATTGTGACTCGCAGCTTCCGTGATAGATTTCTTTGCTTTTATTCACAGCGCTCTTGGGAGGAATATATAGCCCCTTTAAAAGCTGCTCCGAGAAAAACATCAGAGGATACTTTGCGATTTCTTTATCGTACTGCTGCCGAGGTGACGCCAGATTCGCAGGGAAGGATACTTCTTCCTCAAACGCTGGTTGACTATGCTGGAATAGATAAAAACACATATATCATTGGTGTTGGAGAATACGGTGAAATATGGTCGGAAGCCTCGTATTTAATCAAGACTGAAAATGAAAACGTTGAAAAAATGAGAGAAGAGTTAGAGCTTCTCGGATTGTGATTGATATGGATAACATTATTTTTACTCACAAGCCGGTCATGTATGAAGAGTGCATGACTGCGTTGAATATTAAACCGGACGGAATTTATGTGGACGGTACTGCTGGCGGGGGCGGCCATTCATCAGGAATAGCTTCGCGACTTACTACAGGCCGACTTATTTCCATAGATCAGGACGCAGATGCTATTGCGGCAGCAGGTGCACGATTGGTGGAGTTCGGTGATAGGGTAACTCTGGTAAGAGATAATTTTAAAAATATAGCGTCGGTTTGCGCATCATTGGGAATAAATAAAATTGATGGTGTTTTGCTTGACCTTGGCGTGTCTTCCTATCAATTGGATACTGCTGACAGAGGATTCTCATATAACGCGAATGCGCCGCTGGATATGCGTATGGACCAAAGATGTGAAAAAAGCGCATATCACATTGTAAATGAATATGCATTTAATGATTTGAAGCGTATAATATATGATTACGGCGAAGAGCGCTTTGCACCCAAAATCGCGTCTGCAATAGTTAATGCTCGTCAAAGTAAAAAAATTGAAACCACCGGAGAGTTGGCGAATATTATAAAGCTTGCAATACCATCAAGTGCCAGAGACGGAGGGCATCATCCTGCCAAAAGAACTTTCCAAGCTATCAGAATAGAAGTTAACGGCGAGCTTGATGTAATAGCACCTGCAATACGTGATGCTGTAAAGCTTTTGAATGTTGGCGGTCGTGCGGCTATTATTACATTTCATTCTTTGGAAGATAGGATTACCAAGCAAACATTTGCGTCCCTTGCATCGGGATGTACTTGTCCGCGTGATTTTCCTGTTTGTGTTTGCGGCAAGCGTCCTGAAGTTAAACTTATTGGTAACAAGCCTATAGTTTCATCAGCAGAAGAATTGGATGATAATCCTCGTGCGCGAAGCGCCAAGCTAAGAGTCGTAGAAAAAGTTTAAGGAGGATAACATATGAATGGAAATATGTGCAATAATTCATCTTATTGCAGGCGTCATGCGTATGTAACTCGCAATAAATCTCAATCCCGTCACTTGGGTGTATCATTCAAAGATTCTTATGATAATTCTCATGATTTTTTGAAATGCAATAATGCCAAAGTCGTGACTAATAACAATATTTTAAAAAAGACATATAACAAATTGACATTACTGGTTTCTGATAAACAATCTTTTAATCAAATGATTGACAAAGCCGCTGATTGGCTTGAAGTTGATGATAAATCACTTCGTGTTGAAGGCGTAAAAAAGAAAATTCCGGTGAAATTGATATCGAGCGTAATTGTGATAGCTATTTCACTGATGCTTATTGTATCAGGGGCTGTAATAAGCTCTAAAGCTAATATGGAGTTATATGCGTCTGAAAACAAGCTTGCGGAGCTACGTGAGCGTGAATCTTATATTGATGAGGCGCTGGAATTAAAAAATGACCTTGTTTATATAGAAGATATAGCGCGTAACAAACTCGGGATGATAGATCGCGAATATGGTACAGTTATGTATATTGACAAGAATAATAATGATAGAATAGAGATATATGAAAAATCGACAGATACATCGGCTTTTCATGCATTGTTAAATGCACTGGGATTTTTTGAAGAATAATTCAAGGATATCAATAATATAATTAGCATAGTATGAATAAAGCATACATTGAAAGCGAGGCGGTATATTGACACCCAACTCAATATCTTCGGGAGCGATAAGACGTTCTACAATTATGGGCATATTGGTGGCATTGGTTCTTGCTGTATTGCTTTTTAGAATATTGTTGATTCAAACCGTTGATTTTGATAGATATCAATCAAAGGTTATAGATCAATTGACTACAGAGTCTGTTATAAAAGCGGATCGAGGAAATATATATGATTCAAATGGAGTGTTGTTAGCCACTAATATTACCACATACAGAATTTTTATTTCACCCAAAGGCATTCTTTCTTTTGATAAGAGTAATGGACTTGAATCAGGAACAACTGCCGCTAATATTGCTAAAGGACTGTCCGAGATACTTAACGAAGACTATGGAGTCACATATGAAGCAGTGTTGACGCACACTACATACACCAAAGTGTTAGACAGAACTATTGCAAGAAATGTTGATGAACAAACCACAGAAAAAGTTCGTATTTTTATAGCTGACAATAAATATAATGATCAAATATATATAGAAGCTACAAGCACACGTTATTATCCTCAGGGAACTTTGGCTGCGCATGTAATTGGTTTCACAAGTAGTGACGGTGTTGGACTATATGGAATAGAAAATAAATATGATGAGCAGTTAAGTGGAATTTCAGGTAAATATATAACGGCACGAGATTCCAGCGGCAATGAGATGCCGTATGAATATGAAAGCTATGTTGCAGCGCAAAATGGTTATAACATAACATCTACGCTGGATTCATACATTCAATCCGTTCTTGAAAAGCAACTTGAAATGACAATGATTGAGTCGGGAGCTCAAAATCGCGTATGTGGCATAGTTATGGATGTGGATACGGGTGCTATACTGGGTATGGCTACTGCTCCTTCGTTTGATCTCAATGATCCGTGGACACTGAACGAATTCTCTCAAAATGAGTTGAAGGAAACGGGAGCTGTTGAGGGTAGCGAGGAATATGATGCTATAAAGCGAGAATTATTGCTGAAAACATGGTCTAACAAAGCGGTTACCGAGATATATATTCCCGGTTCTACTTTTAAAATATTGACGGTATCAATGGCATTGGAAGAAAAGTTATCTGCGTTGCAGAACAAATTTTTTTGTTCGGGAGCATATTCTGTTGCAGGTAGATTGATACATTGCCATAATACGAAAGGGCATGGATGGTTGAATTGGCAAGGCGGTCTTCAACAGTCTTGTAACCCATTTATGATGAGTTTAGGACAAGGTATAGGAACCGATAAATTTTATAATTATGTAAAGCAATTTGGTTATCTTGAAAAAACGGGAATAGATCTTCCGGGTGAAGGCACAAGTATATTTTATTCTGAATCTTCGTTTAGTGAAATAGACTTGGCGGTATCTTCGTTTGGACAAAACTTTAAAATATCAGCTATTCAACATATAACCGCAATATCTGCAGTTGCTAACGGTGGATATCTTGTGGAGCCGCATGTTGTATCTAAGATAACTGATTCGGACGGAAATATAATATACCAACATTCAAATGAAACCAAAAGACAAATTATTAGTGACGCAACATGCAGAGAGGTTTCGGCAACTCTTGAAATGGGAGTATCCGGTGATGGCGGTGCAAGAAACGCATATGTTGCCGGATATAGAGTCGCTGCTAAAACAGGAACATCTGAGAAAATTGGCGATGACAAAGAACTACGTATAGGCTCATGCATTGGATATGCGCCTGCGGATGATCCAAAGGTAGCGGTTCTTATCATCGTTGATGAGCCGACTATCGGTTCTTTATACGGTAGCTCGGTTGCTGCACCATATGTTGGCAATGTTATGGAAGAAATACTTCCATATTTGGGGGTAGAAGCTAAATATTCGGCGAAAGAACTTGCCAAATTAGCGATAAGCATCCCTAATTTCTGTTATTGGACTACGGATTTGGCACAAACATATGCTGAAAATTTGGATTTGGAAGTGGAAATTCGCGGAGATGGCAAGTATGTTCTTAAACAGTCACCAAATTCAGGAGATTTAGTGGAAAAGGGAACAGGAAAGATAATACTTTATACCACCAATGATGAAATTTCCAAAACTTATACAGTACCGGATGTTGTTGGACGAACCGCGGCGGCTGCAAATAGTTTACTGGTAAGTTCCGGATTTAACGTAAGGATACAAAGCAGTCCGGGTGACTTCAGCGGCCCCGGAACAGTTGTGGTGTCTCAGTCTCCGGTTGCGGGAACTGTTGCAACAGAAGGTAGTGTTATAACCATTGAGTTTAAACATAACAATGATAAAGACTGATATATTAGTACATGTATAAGCCCGGAAGTTTAAATATTAACTTCAATGGAGGCAATTATATGGATTTAATATCACTTTTGAACATAGCAGGAATAGAGTGCCTTGATTTGGTTGAACCAATAAATATAACAAAAGTGGTTTCAGATTCTCGATGCATATGTGAGGGATGCTTGTATGTATGTGTAAGAGGAATTCATAACGACGGACACAGATTCATTAATGATGCGATTAAAGCGGGCGCAGCTGCTGTTGTTGCAGAAAAAGGCGCATTGGTTGATAAATGCAATATTATTTCATGCATTGTTATTGAAGTAACAAATTCTCGTAAGGCGCTTGCTTGTTTATGTGATGCTTGGTATGGGTTGCCATCGTCAAAAATGAAATTTATTGCGGTAACAGGTACCAACGGAAAGACAACTGTAACGCACATCTTGAAAAAAATATTTGAAACGGCACTATATCGTTGTGGACTTATAGGAACAATCAGCTGTCTGTCGATGGACAGACAGCTGTTTTCTGACAATTTTAATCCGCTTGCCAATATGACGACTCCGGATCCAGAGCAATTATACTATCTGCTATCTCAAATGGTGAATGATGGTGTTGAATATGTATTTATTGAGGCATCTTCTCATGCGCTTGAGTTGGATAAGCTGTTTCCTATACATTTTTCCGCTTCTGTATTTACAAATCTTACTCCTGACCATTTGGATTTTCATGGAGATATGGATAAATATGTTGCTGCCAAGAAAAAACTTTTTAAAATGTCGGATTTAGCAGTTGTAAATATGGATTCTAAGTATTATAATGATATTGTAAAAGCATGTGTTGGCCGTGTGGTGAGTTGCTCAGAGTTGGAAAAAGAGTCGGATTATTTTGCAAATAATGTGGTTGATTGCGGAATCAACGGCTTTAGCTATACAATGAGCTCCTCCGAAACTATTATTAAGTTAAAAAGTCATTTGCCGGGGAGTTTTAATGTTATGAATACACTTCAGGCGGCCGTATGTGCTTTTGAAATGGGGATTTCGCCAATCCATATTGTTGAGGCAATATCTTCTGTTACAGGTATTGACGGAAGAATGGAAAAAATAAAGTTGAGCTCCAATATAGCATTTTCAGTATTTATAGATTATGCGCACACTCCGGATGCTTTGGATAATTTATTGAAATCTGTTCGTGAATTTTGTAGTTCGAAACAACGACTGATAGTTGTTTTTGGCTGTGGAGGCGGACGCGATAAAAGCAAGCGACCTATCATGGGCGAAATAGCCACCCGGCTTGCGGATTTTGTTGTTATTACGTCAGATAATTGCAGAGATGAGTCTCCGAATGATATTATAGAAGATATATTATCAGGCGTTTCAGGACGAAAAAATTATAAGATAATTGCTGATAGAAGAATCGCAATAGAGCAAACAATAAGAAGTGCCAAACCTAATGACGTAATAATATTAGCCGGAAAAGGGCATGAACAATATGAGATAAATCAAAATGGCAAAGTGCCTTTTTCAGAAAAAAATATTGTTTTAAATGTAGTAGATAATATCTAATAAGCAAACAAATGACAAGTGGAGGAGCTTATGAAAATAAAATTGGGGGCCGGGACATTAACAATGTCGGAAATATCTTGTTATACGAATGGAATTGTATGTGGTCCTGCGAATATTAAAATTGAATATGTATGTACCGACTCTCGTGAAGCTGATGAACACACACTGTTCGTTGCGTTTACAGGCGAGCGTGTGGATGGCCATGATTATGTGCTTTCGTCGTATCAGGCGGGATGCAGATGCTTTTTGACAGAAAGGAAAATTGATATTCCCAGCGACGCGTGTTTAGTTTTGGTACATGATAGTACGCAAGCGCTGTTGCAAATGGCTGCTGAATACAAATGTAGAGTAGACTGTCGCAGAATAGGTATAACAGGTAGCGTGGGAAAGACAACTACTAAAGAAATGGTTGCGTCGGTGCTATCTGAATTTGGTGAAACACATAAAACGTTTGGCAATTATAACAGCACTATAGGTATGCCGCTTACACTAATGGAAACTCCACAAAGCACAGAGATGTCAGTAATCGAAATGGCAATGAGTGGATTGGGCGAGATTCGTGCAATGTCATTATCAGCTTGTCCTGATATTGCTGTGATTACTAACATAGGCAGCTCTCACATGGAATCTTTGGGTTCGCGCGAAAATATAAGAAATGCTAAGCTTGAGATCATTGAAGGTTTGAAGACCGATGGATATTTGATAATTAACGCAGATGACTCTATGCTGAAAAATATGTCTTACAACGTAAAAAATGTTGTTCGCATAGGAATAAATAACGTTCAAGCCGATTATGTGGCTCAAAATATAGAAACAAATCAAAGCTGTACTTTATTTGACATTAAGTGTACAAGTAAGACCATAAAAAATATAAAAATTCCCGTTATTGGAGAGCATAATGTTTATGCGGCCTTGATTGCTGCGGCAATTAGTGATATAATTGGAATTGATGAAAATAAGCTTAAGGTTGGGCTTGCTTCCTTTGCCGGTGTGGGCTTGCGCCAAAACATTGTTCATATAGGAGATTTGACCGTAATTGAGGACTGTTATAATGCAAGTCCTGAGTCGATGAGAGCGGCTATAAATGTATTGTGCAAGCTTGGTGGTAAAGACAAACGCAAGTTAGCTTTGCTGGGAGATATGCGGGAACTGGGTAACAGCTCTGAGGCATTGCATCGTGGTATTGGAGAATATGTTGTCGAAAATGGCGTTGATATGTTGTTTACGATTGGAAGATCGGCTCGTTATATTGCAGACGGAGCTTTGAAATGTGGAATGAGCAGTGAATCAATATTTATCAATGAAGATGAGAACGAATATGAGAATGTGGCAAACGAAATAATGCGAATATCAACCATGGGAGATGTTCTTTTAGTTAAAGCCAGTCGTGCTATACGGGCAGAACGAGTGGTGGAATCTTTACAACGGCTTTATGATGGTGAGATAACTAAAAATAATGACAATTTTAAAGGACAGGATTTGTGATGAAATATAAAATGCTGATAGAATTTATTGCGGTATTGGTAAGTGTATTTGGCCTTACGGTTATAGCTGCCAGAATAATTATCCCTATTTTAAAAAGTCATAAAATGGGACAGGTGATATTAGATATTGGTCCCAGGTGGCACAAAAGTAAAGAGGGAACACCCACAATGGGAGGCATATGTTTTATTTTAGCAATTCTCATTGTTTTGGCCGTAGTAGCTGTGTATTCTGCGTTCGTTGGTGGAACATCTGAGCTTATTCCGCTTGCGTTAACATTATGCTTGGCTGTTTTTAATGGTATTATAGGCTTTGTGGATGATTATTGTAAACTTGTAAAAAAGAAAAATGAAGGACTAAAGGCATATCAGAAGTTTTTACTTCAACTCATTGCGGCAGGTGCATATATTTATATAATGATCATAACCGAAAATATTAACACATCTCTGCATATTCCTTTTACCGATATTTCAGTTGAATTGGGATGGGGATATTATGTTTTTGCGGTGTTGATAATAACAGGTGTGGTCAACAGTGTTAATCTTACCGATGGCATTGACGGATTGGCGAGTTGTGTTGTTTTTGTGATTGCTTCGTTTTTTGCTGTTGTAGCATTTTCTTTGAGTTTCTTGTCACTTGCATTGGCGTCTGCGTCGCTTATCGGAGGAACACTTGGATTCCTTGTGTACAACTTTCACCCTGCACGAGTTTTTATGGGAGATACCGGTTCATTGTTCTTAGGTGGAATGATCGTTGGAATGGCATTTATGATAGGTGATCCATTGATAATTATTTTGGCTGGATTAGTTTGTATTATAGAAACTTTTTCCGTTATGCTTCAGGTAGGATATTATAAACTAACACATGGAAAAAGGCTGTTTAAGATGGCACCCATCCATCATCATTTTGAAAAATGTGGTTGGAGTGAAAACAAAGTTGTTCTTGTGTTCAGTTTAATAACACTTGTTGGCTGTATTGCCGCGTGGTTTGGCTTGGGATAAAATATTTATGATAAAGGAGGCGTGATTATGGGTTATAATAAAAATAAAAACATGAATATTGAACACGGCTTTATATCGCGCTTTCGGAAAAAAGCAACTGTCGAAAATGCAAACAACGATAATTGTTCTTCTAAAAATGTCAGTACGTCGCAATTAATGGCAAGGGGCAGTATAGATATGTGGTTTATGCTGATCGTGGTGGCACTGCTGTGCTTTGGAGCAGTTATGTCATTCAGTGCCAGCGCAGTTTATGCAAAGCAGCATTATGGGGAAAGTACGTATTTTTTGTGGAGATATATAATGTTCGCTGCGATTGCGATTATAGGAACGGTGCCTTTTATAATGTTTGCTCGGCCGTGGTTTTGGAGATTATTTGGCGTATGCTCATATGCAATGTCGGTTATCCTTTTGCTGTTGGTTTTGTTAATTGGCAGCGAGGGCGGCGGCGCACAGCGTTGGATTGCTATTGGGCCAATAACGATACAACCATCTGAGGTAGCTAAGATGGCGGTAGTACTTGCCTTGGCATTGTACATGAGCAAGTATGAAAAACGTATTAAGTCCGATGTGCCGGGTAACAACAGCTTCAGATATGGGGTAATAAATCCTGCCCTTATTTTCGGTTTTATCTGTATGTTGGTCGCTCTTGAAAAGCACATATCCGGTTTGATGATCATTGGCATGTTAGGTATTGCGGTTATGTTTATGGGGGGCACCAGATTAAAATATATTTTTCTTATAGTTGGTGCTATAGCGGTTGCAGGCGTATTGCTCATTTTGGTTTCTGATTACGCACGTGATAGAGTAACTACTTGGTTGTTCCTTGAAAAGGCTGATCCATTGGGCTCAGCGTGGCAAACATGGCAAGGTTTATATGCTATAGGATCCGGCGGCTTGTTCGGAAAGGGACTCGGCAATAGTTTGCAAAAATTCGGTTATGTATCGGAACCTCAAAATGATTTTATTTTTACAATAATTTGCGAAGAGCTTGGCTTCTTTGGCGCATTGCTTGTGGTTTTGCTGTTTGGGTTGCTGGTTTGGAGAGGCTTCAAAATTGCATCCAAGGCACCTGACAAGTTCAGTTCCTTGGTTGTTTACGGACTAACATTCAAAGTCGCGCTTCAAACTATACTCAATATCGCTGTAGTTACCAATTCCATGCCTAATACTGGTATATCGTTGCCGTTTTTCAGTTCAGGTGGAACATCACTTGCTGTTCAAATATTTGAAATGGGTATAATACTATCTATATCAAGATACAGTATGCAAAAAAGATAAGGATAAGGAGACTAAATATATGAGAGTTTTAATGAGTGGCGGCGGTACCGGAGGCCATATAAATCCGGCTCTTGCTATAGCGGATACTATAAAGCAAAACGATCCGACTGCGGAGATAGCTTTTGTTGGAACTAAGCACGGGAAAGAAGTTGAACTTGTTCCGCGTGCAGGGTATCCACTTCACTTTGTAGAGATACAGGGTATAGTTAGATCTTTATCACTTAAAAACATAAAGACTGCGTATTACATATTGACTGCCCCTGGCAAAGCAGCAAGGTTGATAGATAGTTTTAAGCCTGATATTGTTATAGGTACGGGAGGATACGCATGTTGGCCCACGCTGGCAGCAGCGGCAAAAAAAGGGATTCCCACAATGGTTCATGAATCTAATGCTATACCGGGATTGGCGGTGAAAAAGCTACAGAATCAAGTAGATAAAATACTTGTTAATTTCGAACACACTGCAGAGAAGTTACATGCTTCTAAAGACAAAATAGTTCGTGTTGGAAATCCGCTGAGAGGTGGATTTGGATCGCATACATCACAGCGCGCCAAAGAACTGCTCGGTATAGAAGATTATAGTCACATTGTGATGTGCTTTGGCGGAAGTTTAGGAGCGGCTGCGCTTAATGAAAATGCTAAGAAGTTTATGGTTGAATGTGCTGAATCGCATCCTGATATACTTTATGTGCATGCTGCCGGAGTTCGATATTATGATAAAATGAAGGACGATTGTTCTAAATTGGGTATAGACAAGTGCAGTAATATCAGATTACTTGACTATATTCATGATATGCCATTGTGGATGTCTGCCGCGGATGTTGTTATAGCCAGAGCAGGAGCAATGACGATTTCGGAACTGGCGCTGATGAATAAGGCGTGTATATTGATACCATCGCCAAATGTTGTGGATGATCATCAATATAAGAATGCCAAAGTGCTTGAAGATAAGGGGGCGGCCGTTCTTGTTCGTGAGACAGATATTACAGGGGATAGATACGCCAAAGAAATATTAGATTTGCTTAACGATCGGGAAAAGCGCGGCTCGCTTTGCAAAAATATAGGACAATTTGCTGATCGCGATGCTAATCGTTTGATATATGATGAAGTCAAAAAGCTTGTAAGGACATAATATTTATGGATAATACGGAAAAGAGTAGCGCATTGCCGTCGGCACATAATAAATGGAGTAAATATGTGCTTGCGCTCTTTATTGCGCTTTTGATTGTATTAATAATATGGTGCGTTTGTATAATAGTCGGGTCGATGGGAACAGTTAAAAATATAACCGTTCAGGGTGAATCTATTTATTCAGATGAACACATAATAGCAGCTTGCGGGCTTGAGTTGGGGATGAAAAATAAACAAGTTGACACTAAGGCTTCCGAAAAAATGATATTGAAGTTTTTGCCCTGCATATCAAGCTCTACGGTGAAGAAAAAACTTGGAGGAAATGTGATAATATGTGTCACATCTGAAAATATAAAATATTCATCTAACATTTCCAATGAGTATTTTGTGATGTCTGACAGCTTCAAGGTTTTATATGCAAGTGGAACAGTCGCGCCGGAAAATATTCCTTTGGAGATATCGTTGCCGGATATTAAGCAAGCGATTGTTGGAGAAGAAATTAAGTTTTATGATGACATATCGTACATTAAAGAATTCATTGGAATACTTGAAGAATCTGATTTGAATGCAGGTATAACGTTTATCGATTTCTCTAACAAATACGCTTTGGAATTGGTTTATAAAAATAAATATAGCGTGCGTTTTGGATCTCTTGACAATATGGATTTGAAATTGCAAAAAATATATTTGATAATGGATGATATAGCTTTAACAGAAGAGACCAAAGCGATAATTGATGTTTCGGATATTTCTCACCCTACTGTAAAAGTGTTGTCATAACAATAAAAAATCCGTGCCCGGCGTTTGGACACGGATTTTTGTGATATTTAATTAATAAAAAACGCCAATATACAACATTTTGTGTTGCTTATGATAACATAATACAATAAATTGTGTCAAAAGCGTGTTGCAAATCAAAAAATTTTACTATTAAAATACCACAATTTAATAAAAAGAGACGAGTTGTATTAAATTGCGCAAAACATATTGCAAAATTTGCAAAAATATATTATTATTATATATGACAAAAACGACCGTGTTGGATGCGCGGCGGACAAAATACAGATTGTAAAAAACAGGAGGATTTATCTCATGACATTTGAACATGACGATGCCATTGAAACCAGTAGTGTGAATATTAAGGTTATCGGTGTTGGCGGTGGTGGCAACAATGCGGTTAACCGTATGATTTCGACTAATATCCGCGGCGTTCAGTTCGTATCTATTAATACAGACCGTCAAGCGCTTCGCCGCTCTGATGCTCCTAATCAGCTGGTTATCGGTGAAAAAATAACCAAAGGCTTTGGTGCCGGTGCTAACCCCGCTATCGGCGCAAGAGCTGCTGAAGAATCGATCGAAGAAATTAAAGCTATGCTTTCGGGCTCTGATATGGTGTTTGTTACATCCGGTATGGGTGGCGGTACAGGTACGGGTGCGGCTCCTATAGTTGCTAAAGTAGCAAAAGAAATGGATATACTTACCGTAGGTATAGTTACCAAGCCCTTTGCGTTCGAGGGTAAAAAGAGAATGGATCAGGCTGAAGAGGGTATTGCTGAACTTAGCCAGTACGTTGACTCGCTGGTCGTTATTCCTAACGAGAGACTGAAGCAGGTTTCCGAGACTCGTATCACTCTTACCAACGCATTTGAAATCGCCGACGACGTTCTTCGTCGCGGTGTTCAGAGCATTTCCGAGCTTATCAATGTTCCCGAATATATTAACCTTGACTTTGCTGACGTTACATCTGTTATGAGCAATGCGGGTTATGCTCATATGGGCGTTGGTAGTGCTACCGGTAAGGATAAGGCTGAATTGGCAGCTAAGGCTGCTATCTCCAGCCCGTTGCTTGAGACATCCATTAAGGGTGCTCGCGGTATACTTATCAGTATTTCCGGCTCTCCTGATATTGGACTCGAAGATGTCGACCTTGCTTGTAACATGGTATACAATGAAGCTCATCCTGACGCTAATGTTATCTTTGGTGTTGCTCTTGACCCTGAACTTGAGGATGAAATGCGCATAACTATCATAGCAACCGGTTTTGAAAAGAAGCCTGAAGATATGATAAATGAAGTAAGAAGACCTGTTTTTGGCACGCGAGTTGAGGCTGCACCGGCACCTGTGACCCCTGTTGCTCCTGTTGCACCTAAAGCAGAACCTGTTGCAGCGCCTGTAGCAGAACCTGTTGCTGAGGTAAAGGTTGAAGTTAAAGAGGAAGAACCCATAGTATCTGCTCAGGATAAAAAGAAGGCACTTGTAGAGTCATTTGCAGAAGAAACTGACGGAGACAATGCAATTTCTGATAAGGATTTCGAAGCAATTATGGCGATACTTCGCAATTCCAGAAATCGTAACAATAAATAATTGTTTATGTCGCATGAGGCGATAATTTGAAGTCACCTTGAGTTTTTATGCTCAGGGTGACTTTTTAAATAAAAGTAAAATATTTGATAAATCGGCTATATTATTTATCAAAGTGGCTACGAAAAAGACGCTATATTGCTAAATTATTTTCATTTTGATATAATATAATTACATTAAAATAAAGAGAGGTCTAAAAATGCGCAATATTCTTGAAGATATTAAAAGTAATTCGATAAAAAATATTATACTTGACACTGATACGTATAATGAGATCGATGATCAGTTTGCTTTAGCTTATGCTATGCTTTCTCCTGACAGGGTAAAAATCCTGTCTGTAAATGCCGCACCATTTTTAAATTCACGTTCAACATCTGCTGCGGACGGTATGATGAAGAGCTACAATGAGATTGCCAACATTATGAAACTGGTAGACCCCAACGCAAACATCCCTTATTACAAAGGATCCGAGCAGTTTTTATCTGATAAAAAAATACCGGTTGAATCCGAGGCGGCAGATAATATTATCAATACTGTTATGAACTCGGATGAAAGGATCTATATTGTTGCAATAGGTGCGATCACAAATGTAGCATCTGCTATCATTAAGTGTCCCGAAATAGCTAATAAAGCTGTTGTGATTTGGCTTGGCGGTCACGCTTATACATATAGAGACACCAGAGAGTTCAATCTTTATCAAGATGTGATGTCTGCTCAGGTCGTATTTGATTCTAATATACCGCTTATTCAAATTCCTTGTAATGGCGTTTGCACTGAATTCAGAACTACCATTCCAGAGCTTGAATATTACCTTCGCGGTAAAAATGAATTGTGCGATTACTTGGTTGACATAGTCAGATCGTACACTAATAAGCCGTACGGATGGTCTAAAGTGGTTTGGGACGTGACCGCGCTGGCTGTTCTTATTCAGCCTTCTGCGTTGAGTTATTCTATCATACCTCGTCCGTACGTTACGAGCGAGTGCCGCTACGCATTCAATAATGAGCGCGAGCATTATATATACGTTCATAAGCTATCGCGCGACCCAATATTTGCGGACATGTTTGCTAAACTGTCGAATAAATAAATTTTTATTAATTACTGTGAAAGGAAGGGCAAAAAATGTCTTACAAAATCAGAATAGCAGGACTTGATGAAAGACTTGAACGCGGTCTGTCATATGTAGCTGAGCAATTGAAACTGGACATTTCTGCTGACGAGGGAATTCTGATTCGTGTTATTCACGGAGATGAGCTTGCAATCAAACATGAACAAGACGGTGTAGTTATTTACTACGTCAAGGAGTATCAATTCTTTCGCATGCTGTCATATTTGCCTCGTGTGCTTGAGGGCGGTGCTGATATTGTTGAAAATCCTAATTTCAGCTTACTTTGCTATATGGCTGATATGTCAAGAAATGCGGTATATAATATGCCGACGGCTAAAAGAATGCTGCGTTATCTGGCGCTTATGGGTTATGATAGCATAATGCTTTACACTGAGGACACATTTGAGTTGCCCGGATATCCATACTTTGGACATATGCGCGGAAGATTCTCAAAAGAGGAACTAAAGGAAATCGATGATTACGCATATGACTTAGGTCTTGAAGTCATCCCTTGTGTTCAGACACTTGCACATCTCGCTACTGCGCTGCGCTGGCCCGGATTCAAATTCCAGGATACCGGTGATATACTTATGGTTGGCGACGAAAATACATACAAGTTTATTGATGCTATCATGAAGATGTGCGCTGAGTGCTTCCGTTCACGCAGAATAAATATTGGTATGGATGAAGCGCATATGTTGGCGCGTGGCAATTATTTGCTTAAAAACGGATATCGTCCTTCATCTGACGTAATGCTTGAGCATTTGGAGCGTGTTGTTGCTATTTGCGAAAACAATGGATTCCATCCCATGATATGGAGCGATATGTTCTTCCGTATGGCGTTTAACGGTCAATACCGTGTCAGAGAAGGCGAGATATCTCCCGAGATCATTGCTAAGGTGCCGAAAAATCTTACGCTTATTTACTGGGACTACTATTCTTTGGATTCTCAACTTTTTACTCATATGTTGGATTGTCATCTTAAATTCAACAACCCCATCAGCTTTGCCGGCGGTGCTTGGAAGTGGTATGGATTTGCGCCTCATAATCGTTTTTCTGTTGCGTCTACTAAAATGCAGCTTGATGTTTGCGCGGATAAGGGAGTTGACAGTATAATCGTTACTTCTTGGGGAGATAACGGCGGCGAGGCATCTCAGTTCTCGACATTGTCATCTATGATATACTTTGCAGAGCGCGGATATGATAAGGCTGTGGATGATAATAAGCTTGAATCACGTTGCCTAGACTGCTTTGGAATAGGTTACGATGCTTTGCTGACACTGGATGCTCCTAATGAGCTTTCCGGTGTTTCGGTTGAGATTGGCAGACCTGTCAATCCGTCGAGATATTTACTTTTCAACGATCCGCTTGAAGGCCTGCTTGATGTACATATGAAAGGCAGTGAAACTTCCGAGGGCTTTGCTGAAAGCGCCAAACGATTGTTTGCATACAAGGATGATCCTAACTTTGGATATATATATAATACTTTGGGGAAATTGTGTGTATTGCTTGCAGATAAATGCGATATAAGTATTCGAGCGAGAGCGTGTTATTTAGCCGGAGATAAATGCGCATTGGCGGATCTTGCTGAGCATACCATTCCTACCATAATAGATGAACTTGATGATTTTATTGCAACATTCCGGGTTCAATGGTATAAAGAAAATAAAACCTTCGGTTTCTCTACGCAGGAGTTGCGATTGGGTGGATTGAAAGAGCGCTTGATTTCTACTGCGAAAAGATTTTCCGATTATGCGGACGGAAGGATAGAACGAATTGAAGAGTTAGAACAGCCTGTGCTGTCGTTTGACGGAAAAGCGTATGATGAAAATAGCTTTCCTTATATAAGCAATATGCAATGGCATCGTTGCGTAACAGGTTGCGTACTTTGAGGAACTAAAAAATGAAAGATATACTTTTTTATCATTCTTGTCCTGAATTTATTCTTAATGGATATGATTATAATATATCTGTCGCATTGAATGTTGTGGCAGAATGTGTAGAGGTTTGTTATAGCGTCGATTCGGGTTTGTGTGAAAAACTTACTCTTAAAAAAAGGAAGACTTATAATAACACAAGCAGCAATATTTATACTTATGTTGGCACTATTCCTGCATCAGCTTTTGATAATGCGAGAGAGTTGAAATATCGATTTACATGTGATGGTGTTCCAAGCGATGAGTATTGTATAACGACAGAATGTGCCGGTATGATGCCGCCATTAATAGTGACTGAACTTTATGGTCGTCCAAAAGGGAATAATGTAACTGTATTTTTTGAAGTTATGAACCCTTCATCGCGCGCTGTTGATCTATATGACTATAAGTTGATGGCATATTTAGGCGCTGACCCGTCGGAAGAAGAATATGTGTGTGAACTTTGCTTGGCGAATACGCCTGGCGAACACATTATGCAACCAATGGATGTTGCGGCAATTTTTCCTGTTTTGCCACAGCATCACATTTTGCAGGATGGAAAATTCGCAACAGTTGATGGCTTTGTTGATGCTTGTATGGCCGATTGGCCCAAGCCGGGATTTGATTTATATTCAGAACGCGAGTCTGTGCGAATTATTCCTGTTGAAGCTTCTGTTTTTGATGAAGTATCCGGTAAATATGTTGCGGTTGGTAAAGTGGATAAATGGCCGCTTAAGACAGAGTGTACTACATTAATTATTGCTCCGCGTGATGCTGATCCTAAGTCTGCTCTTGAAAGTTATGCATTTAAACTGATCTATAACAAGAGCGATAAAGGGGATAGGGATACTCCGGTTAGACATTCATCTTTGTGGACAATAGATGTCAGACATCCTACTGAAGGTATATCATTCAGCCATAGGGCTTATATTACCCCCGGAAGGCTGGATGAAGGACAAGTTACTTTTGATTTGTCAACTCCATACCCAATAATTGTTTCTGTTGATGCTGATTCTGATGTAAATTATACAGAAGATGGTGCAAAATTGACGTTTTCGGTTGATATAGGATGCGCTGTCGGTGCATATATATATCTTAAAATGCCCAACGGCGATTACAGAAAATTTATTGCTGCAGAAATTGACAACGGAATTTGGGAAGTTGAGTTGCCTTGCGATGCGATCTATAATATGAATGAATTGCAATATGTAATTGCTGTTTGTGATGGTATCAGAGAAACACGCTTAGGAAGCATGTCAAGACCTTTATGTACGAAGTTGTCAGATTATTGTGGTCCTCACATTATTGATTCCTTACCATGCGAAAAATATGGTTATGACGGTAATCGCAATCCCGTAATATATGTTAAATTTTTTGATATATCCGGCGTGGATGTGGATGCTTGTATTCTTTGCTTGGATAAAAAGGATGTAAGTAAATGCGCACGATGGAGCAATACCTCTGTTCAGTATCGGTGTCACAGGCCTTTGAAATATGGTGAACACAGCTTTGAGGTTATGCTTAAAGATAAGCTTGGCAATAAAACTTATTGTAAAACCATATTTTCTGTTTGCAAATCGGATGATTTGAAATTTTATCGAGGGGAAGTTCACTCTCACACCGCTGATTCAGATGGAATAGCCGGTCCGTCGGAGGCATATGAATACGCACGTGATGTTGGCGGTGTAGATTTCTTTGCAGTGACAGATCACTCACATTATTTGAGTCATGACTTATACGAGCAACAAATAATAGCGGCAAATAAGTATAATGTTCCCGGAAAATTTGTCACTTTATATGGTTATGAAATGACTTGGAATAATGGTTGTGCGTTGTGGGGGCATGCAAATATTTTAAATGTTGATTGGTTGGTTGATGACATAAAAGCTTTTGGCTTGCCTGAGATTTTTGACAAATTGAAGCAAGACAAGGGTGCTGTAGCTATGTTTAATCATCCTGGACTTAGTTGGGGTAATTTTCATGATTATTCTCACTATTCTTTAGAAGCGGACAGAGCTATGTGCCTCACAGAAATAAAAGGTGCCGGCTATGACAGAGAATATGCTAATATGTTGGCGTTGGGATGGCACGCAGCTCCGGCTTTCAACGAAGATAATCATAGTTATAACTGGACAACCGCTACTCCTTCAACAACATATGTTCTTGCGCCTGAATTGACGCGAGATAATATACTGGATGCTTTTCGTCGTAGACGCACATATTCGACCACTGATCCAACTATGAAAATAAAGTTTAAGATCAATGGTGAATGGATGGGTGGACGATTGCATAATCCTAAGTCTCTTCATATTGAAGTTGATGTTTCAACAGAATCAGAGCTCGGTATAGGAGATATTGCGCTTATAAGTGAAGACAATGTAGTTGTTGAATCCATAAACGTCGGAGCTTTGCAAAAATATCATTGGGTGCTTAATATTAAACCTGATTTTGATTATTATTATTTGAGAATTACATCAACAGGTAAATATACTGTCACTGCGCCGATTTGGATAGAAGGACGCGATGCTTTAACCATCAAAGCTCTTGATTTCCAACGTTCTGACAGTGATTATAAGTCC
The DNA here is from genome assembly GCA_045586785.1 of Eubacteriales bacterium. GTDB lineage: Bacteria > Bacillota > Clostridia > Oscillospirales > CAG-272 > UMGS1002. Next base: position 73,204 of record JAZNBA010000085.1, read on the forward strand.
AACTCGATTATTGCTAAAGTGAAAAATGTTACCGATGATAATTTGTATAATGTTGTCATAGATTTTTATTTAACTAACAATTCGGGCTTAGACTTGAGGCGAGCTGTTCCGTATCGAACTGTTAAATTAAAATGCTTGAATGCAAACAAAACTGTCGGTATACAATGTAACTTACCGAATATTCCCGGCATGCGACGTGTTGTTGCTGTGGTTAGCGGTGAGCAGTATAATCAGCAATATTGTGATATGGCAACGGTACTAATTTCGCCGGTAAAAATTTCCGAAATAGTACCTGTTAGTGAAGATTACTGTGATGGAAACGGCAATGCTATAAGTAATCCATTTCCTTATTTCAAGCTTTGTAATATGTCCAACAGAGATATATTGCTGGATGGATATTATACAAGGTTGTGGACTACAACGGGAAAGGCTCCGTCTGAAGATAAAATTCTTCGATTGGATGGGCACTGTATCAAAGCAAGGAATTCTTTGATTGTATGGGTCAAACCAATAGACTGCGATTTAACAGTTGAAGATTTTAATAAACATTATGGAAAAATGTTGTGTGAAGAGGATGATATTGTGGTTACCACGATTCCTGCGATATCTTGCGCAAAAGAAACCAGACGGCTTGAGCTGATGTTTGAAAAAGAAACGCTTGCTCGTGTGGAGTACAATTTCAAACAGATTCCCGGATCGGATATTAACCCGGGGAAGGCTCTTACATATGATATAACGCCTACGTTGACAGGTACATCACTGATGATTTCGAATTCCGAAAAACCTGATCCATCCATTTAATATGGTGTTATGCAGATTTAAAACCAAAAACAACAATAGGACACCTAATGGTGTCCTATTGTTGTACAGACAGGATTTTAAAAGTACAAAAGTTAAATTACTTGAGCTCGACAGTTGCGCCAGCCTCGGTGAGCTGAGCCTTGATGCTTTCAGCCTCTTCCTTGGAAACGCCTTCCTTGATAGCCTTGGGAGCGCCCTCAACGAGATCCTTAGCGTCCTTAAGACCAAGACCGGTAATCTCACGAACAACCTTGATAACGCCAAGCTTGCTGGAACCAAAGGAAGCAAGAATAACGTCAAATTCGGTTTTTTCTTCAGCAGCAGGAGCAGCTGCAGCAGCAGCGCCAGCAACAGCTACGGGAGCAGCAGCGGATACGCCAAACTCCTCCTCAACAGCCTTAACGAGCTCAGAAAGCTCAAGAATGGAAAGACCCTTAACGGCCTCAACTATAGCAGTAATCTTTTCAGATGCCATTTTTAATTACCTCCGAATATAAATGTTTTTTAATTATGCGGATAAAAATTCCGATTGTGATTTGTTCCGAACAAAGCTTAAGCTTCTGCCGGAGTGGATTCCTCTGCGTTGTCGCCACCCATTTTGTCTGCAATTGCTTTGATAGCATATGCAAAATTGTAAAGAGGGGACTGAATGCTTCCGAGGAACTTTGCGATAAGAACTTCCTTTGAAGGAATGTCAGCAAGAGCAACGACGGTCTTTTCGTCGATCACGTTACCTTCAAGGTATCCTGCGAGGATCTTAAAGGACTCGATCTTCTCAGCATATGTCTTGAGAATTTTTGCGGGAGCAATAGGATCACTTTCGCTGATTGCGATAGCGGTCATACCCTCGAGGTGCTCTTTCATAGCACCGTATCCGACTTCATCACAAGCTCTGCCGGTCAAAGAGTTCTTCATAACCATGTACTTAACGCCTGCTTCACGCAGAGCCTTACGCATCTTGGTATCATCTTCAACTGTGATTCCCTGATAGTTAACCAGAACACCTGCGGGGGATGCTTTCATCATTTCAGCAAGATCCGCAACGATCTGTTTCTTTTGCTCGAGAATTGCATTACTAGGCATTGTGTTTCACCTCCCAATGTGAAATACGGAATATATAAAAATATCCTTCTCCCGTAAGCCCAGCTTTGCAGAAGAAGGATAACAGTTGCACAAATGTGCTTATATACTATTACACATCCTCGGCAGGAGAGCATTGAGCCTTTACGGGAACCTGCTGTCTTTGGATAACGCAAGGATTATATCACAATTACTTGCGTTTGTCAATAGTTTTTTGAAAAAAGTTTTAAATTATTTTTAATCAGAATTGTTTTGTAATATTCGTTCGGCGCATCTGAGTATACGAGAACGCAACCAATCGGGTTTTAGTATTCTTATGTCGGAATTGAGTGACATCAATATGCCCATAAATTTTTCAATACTGTGAAATTCACATCTATATATATTATTACCAAGATGTTCTGTTATGTAACTGCCCAATTCTACAACGGTCAAACGATCAGGGAGTCGCAACTCTGCAGTATATGGTAATTGCATTTGGACAACTGTGTTCTCAATGGGTTGAGAGTCAACATTTATTATTGATGTTTCGGCGATGATTCCGTTATAGTCCTCGTTGTTGGCGGTTGTTACGGCGATGGGCAGTGAGAAACTTGATGTATAATAGAATCCCTTTCGCTCATAGTCATATGCTAAAGGAGCCTTTAGCTTAATTCTGAGAAAATCTACATCTCGCTGCGCTTGACGGTGTGATATATTAAATCTTTCGGCTACACGTTTAGCATTTGGATAGCTCATTTCTACAATCTTACGATGTAACCATTGAATTCTCAAATTTGCTGTCATAGAGAGTTCCTCCTGTTGTGCAAATTAAGAAGCGATTGCTTGGTTTTGATTGGATATAAAGTCTATACTACGACATATTTGATAAATTGTGATGGGGAATAGTGCTATTACGGTTGGCAGAAACTCTCGAATAACATATATTTGGCTTGTATATATAATAATGAAGGAAATTAAAAAAGAAACAGAAATGCACATGTTTATAAGATGCGCAGCAACACAAGCGCGTGGAGCGGGAGAACCTACCAGATATTTTATTTCATAGAGTACAAAGAACATTGTTGACATCATTGACAACATTAATAGTATTTTTACCGGATTATTCATGGTTATATTCCAATTTATATATGCTTCTGTCATGCATCCGGCTGCCCACAAAATAACAAATATACCAGCTAGCGCGCGTAAATTATTGTGCGAATCCGAGTATAGAGCGTTTAACAAGAAAAACAATACAGATAATATGGAGAAAATTATTACGGCGATAGATAATCCGGAAAACGGGGAAGACGTGAACTTTATAACTGCGCCAACTAAGAATCCAAGCATAGTGATCCATGATGCAATTTTTGATATTAGAGACGTTGGGGAGGGGATGGTTGTTAATGTGTTTTTTGGTATAAATACAAATATGGACAGTATCCATATGCAAGTGAACAATAATAAGTACTTTGCTATATAAGGTAAAAAGGATTGCTCTGAAAAATAGGCTATAGGTGTGTCAAATGCAAATATGAAGCTAATCGCATAAGTTACAGAAGACAATAAAGTCAGAATGATAGCGGAGTAATAATAAGCTTTTAATGATACTTTCATTTTATCAACCTCTTACTGGATTGTTATTTATAATAATTATACATCAAATTTATTAACAAATTGTAAACAAATGCGTATTTGAGCGGAGTTTGTTGATATGATATATATTAGAAATATTTTGTTGGTCAAAATGCACAAATTGTACGCTTTAAAAATGATATTTTTTTACATACAAAAGGCGAAAAAGGTATTGATTTTTTGGAAATGATGTGATATAATTGACTCTGCTTGATATGCGATGAAACGGAAGGTTGCTGCTAAGGCAGGTAATTTCCGTGGAGTATGTCCGAAAATCGGGCGGCAATAATTCTATTAGCGCTGAAACAGTTAACCCGCTGTTGCAGGTTGTCGGTGCTTTGCTCATCCCCCGAATGTCGTTGCGCAATGCTGAGCGGTTACGACTTCGGTTTTTTATAGGGAACACAAAGAAACACACGGCGACGTGTTGGTAGGATTTGCGCCACTTCGCAAGAAGATCGCCGTCGAGATGCTTCCATATTAATTATATGGGCATCAAAACGCGCGAAATTAAAGAAGGAGGCACAAAAATGGCAGTAAATGAAAAAATCAGAATCCGTCTCAAGAGCTACGATCACACATTGATCGACACTGCAGCTCAAAAGATCGTTGAGATCGCGAAGAGACAGGGTGCCACTGTTTCCGGTCCTATACCGCTTCCGACTGAGAAGGAGATCATTACAATTCTCCGCGCAGTCCACAAGTACAAGGATAGCCGCGAACAGTTTGAGTATCGCACCCACAAGAGACTGATCGACATTATCAGACCCAGCAAGAAATTGGTTGAGGATCTGATGAATGTTGAACTTCCTGCAGGCGTAGAGATTGAGATCAAATTATAATATCAAGCGTTCGCAATCAAAGCACTGCAAAATTCACCCAATTGCCGCGAGGCGGCGTTGTCGGTCATGTTGGCGCAACCCGAAAGGGAAATCCCAAAACGTCAACCAATAACCTACAGGAGAAGAAAAAATGAAAAAAGCAATCATCGGCAAGAAGCTGGGTATGACACAGATCTTTGATGAAAAAGGCAATGTCATCCCGGTAACTGTCATCGAAGCGGGTCCGTGTGTAGTTGCACAGAAAAAGACCACTGACAAAGATGGTTATGACGCGCTTCAGCTCGGCTATATGGATGTTAAAGAAAAGCATCTCAATAAGCCCGAGATCGGTCATTTTGCTGCAGCAGGCGTTGCTGCAAAGAAGCATCTGAAGGAGTTCCGTCTTGAGGACTGCTCCGCGTATAACGTTGGCGATACAATATCTGCCGATACCTTCGCCGCAGGCGACAAGGTCGACGTTACCGGTATTACTAAAGGCCACGGTTATACAGGCGCTATCAAGCGTTGGAACCTCCACAAGCTCAGAATGACACACGGTGTTGGCCCTGTGCACCGTCAGTCCGGTTCCATGGGTGTTATCGACCCTGCCAGAATCTTCAAGAACAAGAAGATGGCCGGTCAGTACGGTAACGAGCAGGTCACAATACTGAATCTTAAAGTTGTTAAGGTCGACGCAGAGAACAATCTTATCGCCATCAAGGGTGCCATTCCCGGTGCTAAAGACGGTATAGTGTTCATTCGCGATTCGATCAAAGCATAAGCGGTAAGGAGGAAGAACAATGCCAAACGTAAAAGTAATGGATATGGCCGGCAAAGAAGTCGGCGAAATCACGCTGTCCGATGTTATTTTCGGCGCAGAAGTGAACGAAGCAGTTCTCCATGCCGCAGTAAGAGCTTACCTTCTCAATCAGAGACAGGGAACTCAGTCCACACTCACTCGCGGTGAGGTATCCGGTGGTGGTAAGAAGCCCTGGAGACAGAAGGGTACCGGCAGAGCACGTCAGGGTTCTACCCGTTCTCCTCAGTGGACACACGGTGGTATCGCTCTTGGTCCTAAGCCCAGAAGCTACCGCACCGGCATGAACAAGAAGACTAAGAGGGCGGCTCTTTACAGCGCTCTTTCGGCTAAGGTTGCTGCAGGCGATCTGATCGTTGTTGATGAGATCAAGTGCGAATCCTTTAGCACTAAGACCATGGTTGCAATGCTGAATGCTCTTGGAGCGGACAGAAAGGCTCTCGTGGTTCTCCCCGAGGTTGATCGTTTCGTGGTTAAGAGCTGCGCAAACATCCCCGGAATTCAGACCGCTCTTTATAATACGATCAACGTATACGACATTCTCAATGCCGACAAGTTCATCGTATCCAAGGCTGCGGTTGCAATGCTTGAGGAGGTATATGCGTAATGAGTAGATTGGCACAGGACATTATCATTGCTCCCGTCATTTCCGAAGAGAGCTTCGCCCTTATGTCCGGCGAGAAAAACAAGGTACGCAAGGACCCCAAAGAGGTAATGAAGTCCGAAAGATATAAGAACAAGGTTGCTAAGGCTGAAAAGACCGGCAAGACCGTTCGCGAGCCCCTTGCACCTGCTCCTATCTGCAAGAAGTATGTTTTCCGTGTCGACAAGAAGGCTACAAAGCCCGAGATCGCACATGCAGTTGAGGAATTGTTCGGCGTTCAGGTTAAGGACGTAAACGTTATCAACATGAAGAGAAAACCCAAGAAGTTGGGTGTTCACGAGGGTTACACTTCCGCTTGGAAAAAGGCCATCGTTACACTTAAACCCGATTCGAAGACCATTGAGTTCTTCGAGGGTATGAACTGATAGCGGGAGGTTGAAGCAAAATGCCTACAATTAAGTATAAGCCGACTACCCCGGCAAGAAGAAATATGACTGTTCCGACCTTTGAGGAAATTACAAAGTATGCTCCTGAAAAGTCTCTGACAGTTATCAAGAAAAAGAATGCTGGTCGTAACAGCTACGGTCGCATTACCGTTCGTCACAGAGGCGGCGGAAACAAGGTTAAGTACAGAATCATCGATTTCAAGCGTCAGAATACTTCTCCTGCAACTGTAATCGGTATTGAGTACGACCCTAACCGTTCTGCTTACATCGCACTGCTTGAGAATGAGGCAGGCGACAGAAGCTACATCATCGCTCCTCTTGGACTTACCGATGGCGATAAGGTTTACTCCGGCGCAGATGCTGATATCAAGCCCGGTAACACACTGCCCATCGCTAACATCCCGGTTGGTACTATGATACACAACATTGAGCTTTACCCCGGTAAGGGTGCTCAGCTTGCTCGTTCTGCCGGCGTTTTCGCACAGCTTATCGCTAAGGAAAACGGCAGTGCACAGGTAAGACTTCCTTCCGGTGAGGTTAGAATTGTTCGTCTTGACTGCAAGGCAACTATCGGTCAGGTTGGCAATATCGAGCACGATACCGTTAAGGTAGGTAAGGCCGGTAAGACCCGTCATAAGGGCATCCGCCCGACGGTTCGCGGTTCTGTTATGAACCCCTGTGATCACCCTCACGGTGGTGGTGAAGGTAAGTCTCCGATCGGTCATCCCGGTCCGCTTACTCCTTGGGGCAAGCCTGCTCTTGGTTATAAGACCAGAAATAAGAAGGCTAGAACCGATAAATTCATTGTGAAACGCAGAAACGCTAAATAAGGAGGGAATATAGAATGAGCAGAAGTTTGAAAAAGGCGCCGTTCGTGGAAGCTAAGCTCTACGCTCGTATCTGCGCTATGAACGAGAAAAACGAGAAGAAAGTTCTCAAGACCTGGTCCCGCGCATCTACCATATTCCCTGAATTCGTTGGTCATACGATCGCAGTTCACGATGGTAAAAAGCACGTTCCGGTATATGTGACTGAAGATATGGTTGGTCACAAGCTCGGCGAATTCGCTCCCACACGTACCTTTAAGGGTCATGCGGGTTCCAAGACATCCAACAACGGTAAATAATGCAAAGGGAGGAAAACATCAAAATGGAAGCAAAAGCATATTTGCGTGATGCAAGACTTTCCCCGCGCAAGGTTAAATTCGTTCTCGACCTCATCAGAGGCAAGGATGCCGGTACCGCTATGGCGATCCTCAAGAATCTCAATAAGGGATCTGCTCCGTACCTGGTTAAACTGCTGGGAAGCGCAATTGCAAACGCTGAACACAATTTCCAAATGGACACATCTAAGCTTTATATCTCCGAGTGCTTCGTCTGCCAGGGACATATGAAGTACAATAAGCGCAGTAACCCCAGAGCAAAGGGTAGCGCAGACAGAATTCTCAGAAGAACCTGTCATGTGACAATCGCTGTCAAAGAAAGAGCATAAGGAGGGTAAGCTGAATGGGACAGAAAGTTAATCCCCACGGTCTTCGTGTGGGCGTAATCAAGAACTGGGATTCAAGATGGTATGTCAAGGATGAAGAATTCGGTGACACCCTTGTTTCCGACTATAACGTCAGAAAATTCCTCAAGGAAACTTTTAAGAACGCAGGCGTTCCTAAAATCGAGATCGAGCGTACAGCTAAGAACGTAAAGATCGCGGTTCACTGCGCTAAGCCCGGTATGCTTATCGGTCACGGCGGAGCTGAAAAGGAAAAGTACAAGGCTATTCTTGAGGATATGCTGAAAAAGCCTGTCAGACTTGACATCGTCGAAGTAAGACAGCCTGATCTCAATGCACAGCTTGTAGCAGAGAACATTGCTTCTCAGCTCGAGAGACGTATCTCTTTCCGCCGTGCAATGAAGATGGCAATACGCAACACAATGCGTCTCGGCGCAAAGGGTATCAAGATATCTTGCAGTGGTAGACTTGGCGGCGCAGAAATTGCACGTGCTGAGCACTATCACGAAGGTACTATCCCGCTTCAGACGCTCAGAGCTGATATCGATTACGGTTTTTGGGAAGCAAACACCACTTACGGTAAGATCGGTATCAAGGTTTGGATTTACAGAGGCGAAGTTCTCAACGATGTAAACAGACAGGGTTATAACCCTCGCGACAACCGCGACCGCAGAGACCGCAGAGATAATCGCGACCGTAGAGGTCACGGTGATCGCAGACCTTCTCGCGATGGCGCATCTCGCGCAGACAGAACTCCTAGAGAAGGAGGCAAGAAATAAAATGTTAATGCCTAAGAGAGTTAAGTTCCGTCGCGTACAGCGCGGTAGACTTAAGGGTAAGGCAATGCGCGGCAACACAATCAGCAACGGCCAGTACGGTCTCGTAGCTCTTGAGCCCGCATGGATTACCAGCAATCAGATAGAAGCAGCACGTATTGCTATGACACGTTACATCAAGCGTGGTGGTAAGGTTTGGATCAAGGTTTTCCCTGACAAGCCTATCACAGAGAAGCCGGCTGAAACTCGAATGGGTTCCGGTAAAGGTTCTCCTGAGTATTGGGTAGCAGTTGTTAAGCCCGGCAGAGTGCTGTTCGAAATGGATGGCGTAGATGAAGTTGTAGCTCGCGAAGCTATGCGTCTTGCCGGCCACAAGCTGCCTATTAAGACCAAGTTTATGACTAAAAAGGATAAGGAGGTATAAGTCAGTGAAGATCAACGAAATCAGAGAACTTTCTGTTGAGGAACTCAACGCTAAACTCAAAGAACTCAAGACCGAGCTGTTTAACCTCCGCTTCCAGCTTGCGATCAACCAGCTTGAAAACACAAACCGTATACCCGAAGTCAAGCGTGACATCGCTCGCGTAATGACTATTCTTTCTGAAAAGAAGGAAGCATAAGGAGGATAGGTCATGGAAGAAAGAAATCTTAGAAAGACCCGTGTCGGATATGTCGTTAGTGACAAGATGGACAAGACAGTTGTTATTGCCATCGTTGACAACGTAAAGCATCCTATCTACGGCAAAATCATCAAGCGTACCCTTAAAGTTCATGCTCACGACGAAGAAAACGTTTGCGGCATCGGCGATAAGGTAGAGATTATGGAAACAAGACCTCTTTCCAAGACAAAGAGATGGCGTGTTGTTGAAATAATCGAAAAGGCTAAATAATCAACACATTGTATTCATAATAGTAGATACGTCAAAGTCGTATTGAAACAGGAGGAAACACAAAGTGATACAGCAGCAGTCAATGATGAAGGTTGCCGATAACACCGGTGCAAAAGAGCTGATGTGCATTCGCGTTCTTGGCGGTACAGGCCGTCGTTACGCAAACATCGGTGACGTTGTGGTAGCTACCGTTAAAAAGGCAGCTCCCGGCGGCGTGGTGAAAAAGGGTCAGGTAGTCAAAGCTGTTATCGTAAGAAGCAAGCATGGTATTAAGCGTGCTGATGGTTCTTACATTAAGTTTGACGAAAACTCCGCGGTAATCATAAAAGAAGATCAAAATCCTACAGGAACTCGTATTTTTGGCCCTGTAGCAAGAGAGCTCCGTGAGAAGAATTATCTTAAAATTCTTTCTCTGGCTCCCGAAGTACTGTAAGGGGGAAATCGACAATGAATATAAAAGTTGGAGACAAGGTAATCCTTCTTACCGGTAAATATGAAGAGCGTAAGGACCAGAATGGTAAGCTCATCACTCACAAGGTAATCGCTGTTTCTCCCAAAGAGGGCAAGGTTATCGTTGAGGGCGTAAACAAGGTCCACAAGCATGTTAAACCCCGCAGACAGGGCGAAACAGGCGGTATCGTTGATACCGAAGGCGCAGTATATGCGTGCAAGGTTGCTATCGTTTGCCCTAAGTGCGGTAAGGCTGCAAGAGTTGCTCACAAGACTCTTGATAACGGCAAAAAGGTCCGCGTAGCTGCACATAAAGATTGCGGCTATCCGGAGATATAAGGAGGCGGAACAATGGCAAGACTTAGAGATTATTATAAGGCTGAGGTTGCTCCCGCCCTTATGAAGAAATTCGAGTACAAGAGCCCCATGCAGATCCCCAAATTGGACAAGGTTGTTATCAACGTTGGTTGTGGTGATGCAAAGGATAATGCAAAGGTTATTGACAGTGTAATTAAGGATCTGACTATCATTGCAGGTCAGAAGCCCGTTCCGACTTATGCTAAGAAGTCGGTTGCTAACTTCAAGCTTCGTGAGGGCATGAAGATTGGTGCAAAGGTTACACTTCGTGGCGACAGAATGTACGAATTTATTGACAGACTTTTCAACTTCGCACTTCCTCGCGTTCGTGACTTCAAGGGTATTAATCCCAACGCTTTTGATGGCAGAGGCAACTACGCGCTTGGACTTAAGGAACAGCTTATATTCCCTGAAATCGAGTACGATAAGATTGAAAAGATCCGCGGTATGGATATTTGCTTTGTCACTACCGCAAACACCGATGAAGAAGCAAAAGAGCTGCTCAAGTTGATGGGCGCTCCGTTCGCAAATTAATAGGAGGGACAAGAAGATGGCAAAGAAGTCAATGATTCTCAAGCAGCAGAGAGAGCAGAAGTACTCAACCCGTGAGTACAACCGTTGCAAGATCTGCGGTCGTCCCCATGCATATCTGCGTAGATACGGTATCTGCCGTATTTGCTTCCGTAATCTTGCTTACAAGGGCGAGATTCCCGGTGTAAGAAAAGCAAGCTGGTAAACAGCAACAAACAAAAAACCTTAACTATCGGAAGGAAACTTGCGAGGCTTGCCTCGCCGGTTTAACCACCGATATGCCGCCGGAATATATACCGGCAGCAAGATAATAACTTGCATAAAGGAGAAAAAACAATGCAAATGTCAGATGTAATTGCCGATATGCTCACTCGGATCAGAAACGCGAATGACGCGAAGCATCCCACCGTTGACATCCCGGCATCCAAAATGAAAGAATCTATCGCTAAGATCCTCGTTGCTGAAGGCTACGTAAAGAGCTATCAGATCGTTGAGGATGGCAAGCAGGGCGTTATTCGTGTAACGCTGAAGTACATGACCGGCAAGCAGAAGGTCATTCGTGGTATTCGCCGCGTTTCCAAACCCGGTCTTCGTGTTTACGCAGGTTACGAAGATATGCCTAAGGTTATGAACGGCCTTGGCGTTGCAATCGTTTCCACATCCAAGGGTATTATGACCGACAAGCAGGCTCGTTCGCAGAAAATTGGCGGCGAAGTCCTTGCATTTGTATGGTAAGCGGGAGGTAGTGTGTAATGTCTAGAATTGGTAGAATGCCTGTCGCAATCCCCGCAGGTGTAACAGTAAATATCGCGGATAACAATACCGTCACCGTTAAGGGTCCTCTTGGAACTCTTACCGAGACATTCAGCTCTCGTATGACTATCAAGCAGGAGGGCGCTGAACTGCTGGTTACTCGTCCTACCGACGAGAAAGAGGACAAGAGCCTTCACGGTCTCACACGTGCTCTGCTCAACAACATGGTTGTTGGTGTAACTACCGGTTTCTCCAAGACTCTGGAAGTTATCGGTGTTGGTTACAAGGTAGTTCTTCAGGGCAAGAAGCTCATGCTTTATCTCGGCTACTCGCTTGAGGCTAACGGACAGCCGCAGGAAAAATACTGCATCACTGCTCCCGAAGGTATCACTTTTGAAGTTCCGGATAAGATGGCAATACCCACGATCATCATTAAGGGTATTGATAAGCAGCTTGTTGGTCAGACCGCTGCAACCATCAGAAGCAAGAGACCTCCCGAGCCTTATCATGGTAAGGGTGTCAAGTACAACGATGAAGTTATTCGTCGTAAGGTCGGCAAGACCGGCAAATAATGAAAGGAGTGGAATGACATGGTATCCAGAAAAGACAGCAATGCAGCTCGTCTCAAGAGACATAAGAGAGTCAGAGCTAAGATCTCGGGTACAGAAGCCCGTCCCCGCTTGTCTGTTTATCGCTCTAATGATCACATCAGTGCACAGATCATTGATGACGTTAAGGGCATAACTCTTGTCAGCGCATCCACCCACGAGGCTGGTTTTGAGGGCGCTACAGGCAATAAGGCAGCAGCAAAAATCGTCGGCAAGAAGATTGCCGAAAGAGCAATAGAAAAGGGTATCTCCGAAGTCGTATTCGACCGCGGCGGCTATCTTTATCACGGACGTGTATCGGAACTGGCTGACGGCGCTCGCGAGGGCGGCCTGAAGTTCTGAGCCTTTTGGCTGAATTCCGGTTTGTACACTGTTCAAATACTTTATTTTGAACAATTTTCAGGAGGAAAAAATGGCTTACAGCAAAAATAACAGACCTGAGCGCGAGAACCGTTCCAGAGAAGAGAACGAACTTCGCGAATCTATGGTTGCGCTGAACCGTGTTTCAAAGACAGTCAAGGGCGGACGTATCGCTCGCTTTGCGGCTATTATGGTCGTAGGTGACGGTAACGGCAACGTCGGTGTCGGACTCGGTAAAGCAGCTGAAGTTCCCGAAGCAATCCGCAAGGGAATTGAAGATGCAAAGAAGAATATGGTGCACATCTCCCTTAAGGGATCTACAATACCTCACGAGGTTGTTGGTGTTTACGGAGCCGGCAAGGTTCTGCTTAAGCCCGCAGCTCCCGGTACCGGTATTATTGCCGGTGGTAAGGTCAGAGCAATTCTTGAGCTTGCTGGTATTAAGAATATACGTGCAAAATGCCTGCGCTCCAACAATCCTACCAACGTTGTTAAGGCAACCATGGAAGGCTTGAAGGCACTTCGTACCGCTGAAGAGGTCGCTAAGATCCGTGAAATCAGCGTTGATCAGATCAAGGGCTAAGGAGGGGTTGAAATGAAAAAGGTAACACTTGTAAAGAGCCTCATCCGTGCTAAAGCAGGACAGCTTGCAACCGCGAAGTCTCTGGGACTGAGAAAGATCGGCGACAGCATCGTTTGCAAAGACGACGCAGTTCTCGCCGGCAAGGTCAAAGTCATCGCGCACCTCGTCAAGGTTGAAAACGTATAAAGGAGGGAGCACAATGAAGCTTCATAATTTATCTCCCGCTCCCGGTTCTACCACCTCTGTATACCGCAAGGGTAGAGGTCCCGGTTCCGGTAACGGTAAAACAGCAGGCAAGGGCCACAAGGGTCAGAATGCCAGAGCAGGTGGCGGTGTACGCCCCGGTTTCGAGGGCGGTCAGCTTCCGCTCTACAGAAAGCTTCCCAAGAGAGGCTTCCACAATAAGTTTGCTACAAAATATGCAATAGTCAACGTATCCGATCTTAATGCATTTGAGAACGGTGCGGTGATCGACATTAATGCATTGCTTGAAAAGAAAATAGTTCGCAAGGCCTTCGATGGTCTCAAAGTTCTCGGTAATGGTGATCTTAATAAGAGCCTTACTGTTAAAGCGGCGATCTTTTCTGCAACTGCTAAGGAAAAGATAGAAGCAGCAGGTGGAAAGACTGAGGAGGTGTAAAACATGTTTCAGACAATAAAGAATGCTTGGAAAGTTACCGAGCTTCGCAACAAAATGCTTTTTACACTTCTTATAATTGTTCTTTACCGTCTTGGTGCAAGTATTCCGGTTCCGTATGTAAGTGCTGACGTATATGAAAGCATGAATGCGTTTGCCGCCGGTTCTATCTTTGATTTTATGAATATACTTTCGGGTGGTGCATTCTCGCAGGCTACTCTGTTTGCACTTTCGGTATCTCCTTATATTACCGCATCCATTGTTATTCAGCTTTTGACCGTTGCAATTCCTGCCCTCGAAAGAATGGCTAAGGATGAAAACGGCAAAAAGAAAATTACTATGTATACCCGTATAGTTACCGTTGTTCTTGCACTGGTTACTGCTTACGGTTATTCAATGATGCTCAGCAGCCAGAAGATGCTTACATTTACGTCAACAGACAGCAGCAGATGGTTCAAGTTTGCTGTAATGATTGCATGCTTCTGCGCAGGTGCAGCTATTATCATGTGGTTGGCTGAAAAGATTAATGAGTTTGGTATCGGTAATGGTATCTCCATTATACTTTTTGCTAACATCATCGCAAGCCTGCCTTCCATGCTTGGTCAGCTCATTAATATGGTTGTTTCCAACGGCGTGTTCAAGTGGACAGGACTTGTTGCAGTCATTGTTATTGCAGTGGCAGCTCTTGCTATTGTTGTTCTCACTGTTTGGTTCACAAACAGCGAGCGCAGAATTCCGATTCAGTACGCAAAGAGAGTAGTTGGTCGTAAGATGTATGGCGGACAGTCCTCTAATCTTCCTCTCAAGCTCAATATGACAGGAGTTATGCCTATCATATTTGCTAACTCTATCGTTGCCATTCCCGCAACAATCGCAGCGTTCTTTCCTAATTGGAAGCCCCTGCAGTTCATCAATGAATACTTCAACTATTACACATGGCCTTATCTTGTAGTGTTCTTGGCACTTATTATTGCGTTTGCTTATTTCTACACATTAATATCCTTCAACCCTGTTGAAGTTGCTAATAACATTAGAGATAACGGCGGTGCAGTTCCCGGAATTCGTCCCGGCAAGCCTACTGCTCAGTATATTCAGAAGATACTTAACCGTATCACACTGATAGGCGCAGTATTCCTTTGCGTAGTGGCCGGATTACCTATGCTTGTTACTATTATTGACTACGCGATCCATGACGGCACTATCACATTCAATGCACTTGCATTTGGTGGTTCTTCGCTGCTGATCGTTGTAGGTGTTGCGCTTGAAACTGTTCATGAGCTTGAGGCTCAGCTCACAATGCGTAACTATAAAGGTTTCCTTGATTAATCGAACTTTTTTCGGAGGAATAATATGAATTTGATTTT
The DNA here is from genome assembly GCA_045586785.1 of Eubacteriales bacterium. Classification (GTDB taxonomy): domain Bacteria; phylum Bacillota; class Clostridia; order Oscillospirales; family CAG-272; genus UMGS1002. Next base: position 88,205 of record JAZNBA010000085.1, read on the forward strand.
AATGGGTGCTCCCGGCGCCGGAAAGGGTACACAAGCCGAGATTATTTCAGAGAAATTCCAAATTCCAGCGATTTCCACGGGTGAGATACTCAGAGCTGCAATTAAGGCAGGAACTGAGCTTGGTAAGACCGCTCAATCTTTTATGGACAGCGGTAATCTTGTTCCCGACGAAGTTGTTATCGGTATTATCAAGGAACATCTTTCTTCGGATGCGTGTAAAAACGGATTTATACTTGATGGGTTTCCTCGTTCAGTAGCCCAGGCAGAGGCGCTTGAGTCCTTTGGAGTCAAGATCGATGCAGTTCTTGCTATTGAAGTTGAGGATGAGAGAATCGTTGCACGTATGGGTGGACGCAGAGTTTGCCCGGCTTGCGGTGCTTCTTACCATGTAAGTTACAATCCGCCTGCAAAAGAAGGCATATGTGATAAATGTTTCGCAGAGCTTATTATCCGTAAGGATGACGCTGCTGAAACAGTAAGAAACAGACTTGTCACATACCATAATCAGACAGAACCTCTTAAAGCATTTTATGCTGAACGTGGACTGCTGATCGTTGTTGAAGGCCAGGAAGAACTTGACGATACTACTCGTTTGGTTTCCGAGGCCTTGGCTAAAATCTGATTATGATCCAAGTCAAAAATGTTGAACAACTTTCGTTGATGAAGGAAGCCGGACGTATCACGGGTGAAGCGTTGCTTTACATTCGTGATTATGTTCGTGACGGTGTCAGCACCTTTGAACTCGATAAACTGATTCGTCAGTTTATCGAGAAAAATGGGGCGAGACCTTCGTTCTTGAATTATTCCGGTTTTCCGGCATCAGCGTGTATCAGTGTTAACGACGAAGTAATTCACGGTATTCCGTCGAAAAAGAGAATTCTTTGCGAGGGTGATATCGTTAAGGTCGACGTTGGTGCATGCTACAAAGGATTTCATGGTGACGCAGCGCGAACAATACCTGTTGGTAAGGTTAGCGAAGAGGCTGAACGTTTGATTGCAATTACTCGTCAAAGCTTTTTTGAAGGTGTTGCGGTTGCACGTGCAGGTATGCGCATTGGTGATATAGGAAGTGCCATTCAAAGCTGTGCCGAGGGTAATGGCTTTTCAGTGGTAAGACCTTATATCGGTCACGGAATTGGGCGTGAGTTGCACGAGCAACCTGATGTTCCCAATTACGGAACTCCCGGTCGTGGAGTCAGATTGTGCAATGGAATGACCATTGCCGTAGAACCAATGATCAATGCCGGTGTTAAGGAAGTTAAGAACTTGTCAGATGGTTGGACAGTAAAAACGGCTGACGGTAAACTTTCCGCGCACTATGAAAATACGGTGGCTATATTGCCCGACGGTCCGCAAATCCTTACACTGATAGACAAAAATTGGTGAATAAACGTTATCGCATATGAAATACAATAGCAGGGAGGGTTCATCATGCCGAAGGATGACGTAATCGAATTTGAAGGTACAGTACTTGAGGCTTTGCCCAATGCTAACTTCAAAGTTAAGCTTCCCAATGGTCACGTAGTTATGGCTCACATTTCGGGAAAGCTCAGAATGAATTATATTCGCATACTGCCCGGAGACAAGGTAACCGTTGAGGTTTCTGTATATGATCTTACAAAGGGCAGAATAACATGGCGTGCTAAATAAGCACATACAGACAAATACGAAAGGAATGGTATAATACAATGAAGGTAAAGCCATCCGTGAAGAAGATCTGCGAAAAGTGCAAGATTATCAAGAGAAAAGGCCGCGTAATGGTCATTTGTGAGAATCCCAAGCACAAGCAGAGACAGGGTTAATTCCCTAAATCTTACCGAATTTGAGAGGTGAAAAAACAGAATGGCTCGTATAGCAGGCGTTGATATTCCGAATCAGAAGCGCGTAGAAATCGCTCTTACCTACATTTACGGTATCGGTCGCAAGAGCGCAAATGATATCCTCGCAAAGACAGGCATTAATCCTGACACCCGCGCTAAGGATCTGACGGAAGACGAAGTAGCAAAACTTCGTGATGAGATTGAATCTCACTACCATGTAGAAGGTGACCTTCGCCGTGACGTGGCGCTGAACATCAAGCGTTTGGTTGAAATCAACTGTTACCGCGGTATCAGACACAGAAAGGGTCTGCCGGTAAGAGGTCAGAGAACAAAGACCAATGCGAGAACCAGAAAAGGTCCCGCTAAGACAATTGCGAACAAGAAGAAATAAAGGAGTGGCATAAAGATGGCTAATGCTAAGAAGGTCGTTAAAAGACGCCGCGAGAAAAAGAACATACCCGAGGGTCAGGTTCATATTCGCGCAACCTTCAATAACACAATCGTCACCATAACCGACAAAGAAGGAAATGCAATTTCCTGGGCATCGGCTGGTGAGCTTGGCTTCAAGGGCTCCAGAAAGTCCACACCGTTTGCAGCACAGATGGCATCTGAGACAGCTGCTAAGGCTGCAACAGAGCATGGACTTAAGTCTGTTGAGGTTTATGTAAGAGGTCCCGGATCGGGACGTGAATCCGCAATCCGTGCACTTGAGACTGTGGGTCTCCAGATCACAATGATCAAGGATGTTACTCCCATTCCCCACAACGGTTGCAGACCGCCTAAACGCAGACGCGTTTAATCAATTATTGGAGGTATAAAAATTATGGCAAGATATACCGGACCGGTATGCAAGATTTGCCGTAGAGAAGGCACAAAGCTTTTTCTTAAAGGCGAACGTTGCATGACCAAGTGTGCACTTGACACTAAGAGAGGTAGCAAAGCTCCCGGACAGCACGGTGCTGCTGTTAAGAAGCAGAGAGAATATGGTATGCAGCTTCGCGAGAAGCAGAAGACGAAGAGATACTACGGTGTCCTTGAAAGTCGGATCGTAGCCATGTCGTTCTGTGAGCCAAGGAGTTGTCCTAATATGTTGTCTTCCTAAGACCGCT